>NZ_JAAHGT010000400.1 GCF_010672385.1 Okeania sp. SIO2F4 | reverse complement strand
TCAATGCTATATTTATTTATATCTAAAACAGGAGAAACACATCTTGTCAATAAATTGGGGCATATTCTCACCTCAATAAGTTTGGTTTTATTACGCTTTTTGACAATAGAATTTCCACATATAGTCTTTATTGAATTTGAAAAACATATATAGGAATCAGCAAATTAGATGCTTTTACCCTGATATCTTATCCCAATTTCATTAACTTAGCCTACATTACTTATGTTACTGAAATGTGAAATAATTTCCGGAAATTACTTTAGGGTCAAAGTTTTGAGCCGATAACATCCTAATGCATGACTTTTGAGTGTCAGATGTGCATCTTAAATTCTGTTCGAGGCTCGTTTCCGCAGGAAATGGAGACCTCAGAATTACGCACTCCATACATGAATTTTAACTTCCGTGAAACGGTATAAAATATATACCAATACTTCTATGTTTCTCAACCTTAAGTATATTGAAACTTTAGCCAATAAATGTAATAACTAGTCTCAATAGATATAGAGAAATTTTAGTACATATTTACGACTTAATACTTAATACATTCTGTATAAAACCGCAATCTTGATTGGTTTTCCCATAGTACGCTTCCCTGACTAGAGAGCGCGGATCTTCAACCAACGTTGAGATCAAAAACAGGAATCACAGATTCATCAGGAAGAAAAAATCTGCTTTAACTAGTATAGCGTTTTTCAGTAAGTTAATGCTAAACTCTTAATATTTGTTATTCTTTGTCTTTTTTTTGTCGCCTGTTGTCTAAAATTTGGTACCTCACCAATATGGGAATTACTATATATTGAGCATGAGGGGAATTTCATTAATGGATAATGGATAATTACCTCTCCCTAAAACGGATTGGATTGACGCGGAGCGTGAAAATTATTTCTGATCGAGGGGAGATTGGATATGACGCCAACGCTAACGCAAACGACCGCTTGTTTCTCCACGGCGAGTGAGAGGCTTTTTACTTTAATTATTCGGTCAAAGGTAAAAACCAGAAGGATTAGGGTAATTTGGGTAAAGTCCCTTGTTATCAGCAAATTTGGTAAAACTATCTTTCTTGAAATTTGGTATAATTTTAAGATTATGGGTATTTAAAGTTACTACAATTATTAAAACTATTGTAAAAAAAAACTTATGTTAGAACTCCACTGTCACACTACTTACTCCGATGGAACCCTAACTCCTACAGAATTGGTTAGAAAAGCAGCAAGTTGCGGGGTACAAGCATTAGCTATAACTGACCATGATACATTATCTGGGTGTGATGAAGCAATTAATATGGCTTCTGACTACAACATAGAAATAGTACCTGGTTTAGAATTAAGTACAGTTCATAATAATTCTTCCCTTCATATTCTAGGATTTTATCCAGATGCTAATAAGTTACTCTCGCCGTTGAGCGAGCGTATTGCAGGCAGACATCGACGTGCCCAGTTGATGGTAGAAAACTTAGCTAAGTTGGGTTATCCTATCAAGTTGCCAAAAATGGAGGGGGGAATAGCACCGGGAAGACCACATATTGCTATGGCTTTGGTTAAAGCGGGTTATGTGCGATCGCCTCAAGAAGCTTTTGACCGTTGGTTGGGGGATGATAAACCTGCTTATGTTCATTATGAGAAGTTTTCTATAGTTGAAGGTATTAATTTGCTGGGTAGTTGTGGGGCGGTTGCTGTTTGGGCACACCCCTATCTATTCCGTGGTGGAAAGGTGGAAGAGGTATTACCGGAAATGGTAGAAGCGGGTTTGATAGGATTAGAAGTTTTTCATCCCTGTCACTCTCCGACTCAAGTGCAAAATTTAAAAGAATTGTGTAAAAAGTATGGGTTATTGATGACCGGTGGGAGTGACTATCACGGACCAAATAGTCAGGGAAAAGAGGAAACTACTTTAAATATGCTGAACTTACCAATGGAGTTGCTTGCACCGATAAAGCAAGCTGCTGGTATAGTTTAAGTCAGAAGTCAGAAGTCAGAAGTCAGAAGTTAAAGAAAGCAGCACGGACTAAATTTGAGAGTCGCGAGAATGTTTTAACTGCCCTAGTGGCTGCTATATTTGAAGCAGGAATTCAGGATATCGGGAGACAGAAGTCAGAATTAATATGAAATACGTTAATATTTGCTGCTAAAGATTGATAATGTTTTTGCAAGTATGAGTTATTCAAAAAAAATCAACAATATTATTTCCAAATTTTTGTGGCTGGTGTTGACATTATTAATTACAAGTTGTCAGAAAAAGCCTATAGAAGTTAAAGTTTTACAAAATCTTGTTTATGGGAATTATAATTTTCAAAATCAGCAAAAATCACTACTTTTAGATTTATATTTACCAGAGAAAAAACCAGATAAACCTTTGCCTCTGTTAATATACATTCATGGTGGAGGTTGGCTAGAGGGAACAAAAGAATATTGCCCTGGTAAAATTGTCGTCTCCAGAAATTATGCGATGGCTTGCATTAGCTATAGATTTAGTAATGAAGCTCTATTTCCTGCCCAAATTCAGGATGTTAAAAATGCAGTTCGTTGGTTGCGAAAAAATGCAGATAAATATGATTTAGACTCTAAGAATTTTGGCGTTTGGGGACCTTCTGCTGGCGGACATTTAAGTGCTTTGTTAGGAACATCAGCAGGGGTGAAAGAATTTTCAGAAACAAACAATAATCAAGAAATATCTAGTGCGGTACAAGCAGTTTGTGCATGGTATCCACTTACAGATTTTACTCAAGTTCCTCCTGCTTTTGATGAACCTATTACTGTTGCTACTAAGGAAAAGTATAAAGATCAAGAATGGTATGCTTATACCCTAGTAACTCATCTATTATTAGGAGGACCAATATCACAAAAATTAGAATTATCAGCTGTTGCTAATCCCATTACTCATATTGATGCTCAAGACCCACCTTTTCTAATTATGCACGGAGAAGAAGATAATGTTGTACCAATCAGTCAAAGTGTTTTATTGGCAGATGCTTTATCAGAAAAAGGCGTAGAAGTTGAGTTGGTTAGGAAACCTGAGTGGGGACATTACCATGGTAGGGGAGTAGCTTTTGACCCTGATTTGATAGATATGGCAATAGATTTTTTTGATAAACATTTGAAGCAAGGAAGAAAGAAAAAGACAGAGCAAAATATCTTTTAATTTGTTAGTTCAATTTATCTCACCGCAGTGTGGTCAGGGTTTCCATAGCTAAAGAATCCCGCGTTGTCGCGTAAGGGCAACGTCGGGAGTATGTCAAAAAGGGGGATATTTTTTTAAATCTGACTTAATAATCTACTTGCATGGGGTTCTGCTGGCATATCCTCAACGATCGCTCCTTGTTGTTGCAACTCTCGCTTCATCTCTGTAGACAGACCGATACCCAAAGAAAATCTAGTTTCAGTCACATTTACCCCAGTTATTTCAGTACCCGTTAGGTCAGCACCACTTAAGTTGGCGCCAGTCAAATTTGTATCAATTAGGATTGCTTTATGTAAATTAGTACGACTCATGTCAGCATAACTGAGATTAGCATAACTCAAAATTGCCCCACTCAAGTCAGCAGCACTCAAGTCAACACCACTCAAATTTGCACCACTTAAATCTGCACGAGTTAGGTTAGCACCACTCAAGTTTGCACCACTAAGATCTGCACAATATAAATTAGCACCAATCAAGGTAGCATTGTACAGATTAACGCCTATCAAATTTGCCCTAAATAGATTAGCTCGGAACAAGTTAGCACGAAACAAACTTGCACCAGCTAAATTAATATTACTCAGCTCGGAGCGGAACAACTCAATATCCCGAAAATTTCTTTCTCCGGCAGCATAACGCGCCAAAAGTTCTTCTACTTCCATAGTATTCTCTTAATGTTTTCTTGATGTTTTCATCTAAATTTTTTTTATTTTTAGATGTGTTTCTGCTTGATAAAACTGATACAATAAGTCACAAAAATTGACAAATTGATGTTGAATTCCTGTTGTAGGGACGCCCTTATGCAACGTCCCTACAACAGGCCGTCGGTGGTTACTCATCCACAGGCATCTACGGTCAAGCCGACCGCATTTCTCCTTGATCTAGAGATAGTTTATATTTATTATTTTGTGTCTTTTTCAAAGTCTAGTCTGATTTTTACAACAATTTTTTACAAAACTTATAACTACTTGACATCTACAAGCAAAAGTTAAAATTTTCTTAAAAAATTTGATAAAAATAATATAGTAGAGCCAAGAAACATTTAAGTTGCAATTTTTCAACTACATCAGAGCTTGATTGAGGCTGTATAAACAATACCTACAGAATTGGGTAATAGGGAACATAAAGGAATACAGTGGTAAAAATTTCAGACTAGATAGTCTATTTTGGAATTTTCGGCAAACTATTTAGGAAGACTATTTAGTCTTCATATACCCAATATTAAAACAATTAAAATAAATGATTTTCAACTTAGCTAAACTATTACCAACCAGCATACATATAATGAAAATTGTTCCATTATTTAGAAACAATTTGTGACTACTACACCCTTAAATCCAACCTCCACTCAACAACCTGATGGCCTGGGTAGATTTGGCCAATTTGGCGGTAAATATGTCCCAGAAACATTAATGCCAGCCTTATTTGAATTAGAAGCAGCCTACAAAAAATACAGTCAAGACCCCACTTTCCAAGTAGAACTCCAACAGCTCTTACGAGACTATGTAGGTCGCCCTAGCCCTCTTTACTTTGCCGAACGTCTGACGGCTCATTATGCCAGACCAGATGGTACAGGGCCACAAATCTACCTGAAACGGGAAGACCTCAACCATACGGGAGCGCACAAAATTAATAATGCTCTAGCTCAAGCTTTATTAGCTCGGAGAATGGGCAAACAACGCATTATTGCTGAAACAGGTGCCGGTCAACATGGTGTTGCGACTGCTACGGTTTGCGCTCGGTTTGGGTTGGAGTGTGTTATCTACATGGGCGTTCACGACATGGAACGTCAAGCCCTAAATGTATTTAGAATGCGACTACTGGGGGCGGAGGTGCGACCAGTGGAAGCTGGCACCGGTACTCTCAAAGATGCGACTTCGGAAGCTATTCGCGACTGGGTGACTAATGTGGAGACAACTCACTATATTCTGGGTTCGGTTGCAGGTCCTCACCCATACCCGATGATGGTGCGTGACTTTCATGCGGTCATTGGTGTAGAAACCCGCGCTCAATGTTTGGAAAAGTGGGGCGGTTTGCCTGATATTTTGATGGCTTGTGTTGGTGGAGGTTCTAATGCGATGGGTTTATTCCATGAGTTTATGAATGATTTGTCGGTGCGGATGATCGGTGTGGAAGCTGCTGGTGAGGGAGTTAATACGAATAAGCACGCTGCAACTTTGACTCTTGGTCGCGTGGGTGTGTTGCATGGAGCGATGAGTTATTTGTTGCAGGATGAGGAAGGTCAGATCATAGAGCCACATTCTATTAGTGCTGGTTTAGATTATCCTGGAGTAGGTCCTGAGCATAGTTTTTTGAAGGATAGTGCTAGGGCTGAATATTATGGTGTGACTGACAAGGAGGCGGTGGATGCCTTTCAACGTTTGTCTCAGTTGGAGGGTATTATTCCAGCTTTAGAGACTGCTCATGCGATCGCTTATTTAGAAATTCTTTGTCCGCAGTTAAGCGGTAGTCCGCGTATTGTGCTGAATTGCTCTGGACGTGGGGATAAAGATGTGCAAACGGTGGCGAAGTTTTTGGAAGGGTAATTTAAGCTAGCTAGAGTAGGGGCGATTCGCGAATCGCCCCTACGACTACCACCAAAATATTATAATTCAAATAGGATTGCTATATTACTCGTAAGGTTGGTAAATGAATCATAAATATTTAAAACGAATTTTCTGGATTCTGACAATATTTTTGAGTAGTTGTAATTATCAACAATTAATCGAAAATTTGCCGGAAATGCCAGAAATTAACAATCCCAGACAAACTCCTATTTTCAGACCAAATGTAACAGTTTCACCTGATGTTAGTAGATTGAAAAAATCTGTATTTGCTCAAATAAATCAATATCGAAAATCTCAGAATTTGCCTCCTCTAGAGTGGGATAATACTATTGCTCAACAAGCTGCAATTCATGCTCAACAAATGGCTAGTGGAGAAGCAACTTTTAGCCATGATGGATTTAAGGAAAGAGTAGAAGTAATCGGTCAAAAAGTTACTTACAGAAGTGCTGCTGAAAATTTGGCTAATAATTTTGGTTATAGTAATCCTGGAGAACAAGCTGTGGAAGGTTGGATTAATAGTCCTGGTCATCATAAAAATATGATAGGTGACTATAATTTAACTGGTATTGGTATTGCTCAAAATTCTGAAGGAACATATTACTTTAATCAAATTTTTATTAAAACGAGATAGTAATACCGTTTCACGGAATTCAAAATTCAAAATTCAAAATTCAAAAGTAAGATTTTATAGTGTTAAAGTTTTGAAGAAATAGTAATTTCAGCAAATTATTTCAAATCTTGAGTTTGAAACTATTTGTCATATTTATAAAGTGAATTGGTATAAGTATTCAGCCGTCAGCTATATTAAGAATTACATTAACTTTAACGGAATATTTAAAAATATTATGGGACTAGATTTACAGAAATTTTATCAAGCTACAAACCCCAGTCAGGTTCTTCAAGCAGATAGTCCAGAAGACCAAAAGTATTACATAGATTTTTCTGAAGTGCGAGGGGGTAAAATTATTGAAGAACTTAGGGACAATATTACATTTTTTTCTCCAGATGAGCCTACTTGTGAATTGTTTACAGGTCATATTGGTTGTGGCAAATCTACAGAATTATTACGACTAAAAGCAGCTTTAGAAAAAGCAGAATTTCATGTGGTTTATTTTGAATCTTCTCAAGATTTAGAAATGGGTGATGTTGATATTGGGGATATTATCTTGGCGTTGGCGGAGCCTAGCGGCAGCTATATCGCTCGTCGGGTGACAGAAAGTATTGAGAGTTTGGAAAAAATTAGTTTGCCCCAACCAAGAGGTTTTCAAAGAATCATTGACGGAGCGGTCAAAGTTTTACAAACGGAAATTGACCTATCTGCGGAAGCTACATTGCCTGGGGTTGGTAAAATTTCTGCTAGTTCGGAAGGTAAATTTTCTGTGGAAGCAGGTTTGCCTGATATTGGAGAAGTGAAAGCTAGTGATGATGAGGGAGTCTCTCTAGTTTTGGGAATTGGTAAAATTACTGCTAAAACTAAGAATAGTCTCGAACTTCGCAAGAAATTGAGAGATTATTTGGAACCACAAACAGCTAGTATTCTGGAAACTATCAACACAGAATTAATTGAACCTACTGTTGAAAAGTTGAAACAATATGGGAAAAAAGGTTTAGTCGTAATAGTTGATAACCTTGACCGTGTAGAAAATATAATTAAATCTGGGGGTCGCCCTCAACCTGAATACTTATTCGTAGATAGGGGAGAAAATTTACGCCTACTCAAATGTCATGTTATTTATACTATGCCTTTGTCTCTAATGTTTTCCAATGATTACAATAGACTGACCAGTCGCCTAGCAGTAGACCCGAAAGTTTTACCAATGGTACCTGTGAGACTGCGAGATGGTAATGAGTGTGTCTTGGGAATGAAAAATCTACGACAGATGGTTTTGGCAAGAGCATTTCCTGACTTAGACTCTAAGCAGCGACTGGGTTTGATTTTGGAAGTTTTTGATACACCGGAAACGCTTGACCGTCTCTGTCAAATTAGTGGAGGTCATGTTCGCGAATTATTACAACTGCTGCGTAGTTTAATAATGAAAGAGCGGAAATTACCACTTTCTCGTGAATTTTTAGAAAGAGTTATTCGAGATAAGAGTAATCAAATGAAGTTGGGAGTGGATGATCAAGAGTAGGAGTTGTTGCGTCAAGTACAAAAAAGTCAAGAAGTAAAGGGTCATGAGGAATATCAAATTCTGATTGGAACTAGGTTAGTATATGAATACCGAGACAGTCAGGGGTCTTGGTTTCAAGTGAATCCAATATTAGCAGAATTGGGGAATTTAATTTAAGGAGCTATTTGTAAATTCATAAAAACCTCTCTCCAAACCTCTCTCCTGCTTTTGAGAGAGGCTTTGAAACCCCCCTTTCCCTTGCAGGGAAGGGGGTTGGGGGGTTAGGTTTTACAGGTATTTAATAATTAACGAGAAATCTAACACAGTAAATCCAATATTAGCAGAATTGGGGAATTTAATTTAAGGAAGCGTAGGTTGGGTTTCCTGGGTCAACCCAACAGAGAATATATCAGAGATTGCCACAGGGGTTTTAACGGTTGGCAAGTTATGTTACTACTATTTGCGCCCCCTCGCAATGACATAATTAAGGTTAACTTGTCATTGCGAGGCGTTAATATTAACAGTTAACCTTTTGGAGAAACCATTACAGCGCTT
>NZ_JAAHGT010000040.1 GCF_010672385.1 Okeania sp. SIO2F4 | reverse complement strand
CCCTCTCAAAAGCAGGAGAGGGGAGAAGTTTTACCTACAACTTTAGTCTAGACGTGCTAGTAGTAGCGCGTCTAGCTTGAAAATGTGGGTAAAGAGCGAGTCAATGGAGACCTCTCCCCCAACCCCTCTCAAAAGCAGGAGAGGGGAGTATTTCTCCCCCTTGCCTTGTAGGGAAGGGGGTTGGGGGGTTAGGTTTTTTACCCTCAATTTTAATCTAGACGTGCTAGTAGGTTGGGTTGACCTAGGAAACCCAACAATAAGGCTTAGTTGAGTTGCTCCTGCGGATAAGCTGCGTTAACACTTCGTTCTACAAGGGCTGACCGAATAATTAATAATTAATAGTTAATAGTTAATAATTAAACACCTTGGTTTAAAGCCTCCCCTTGGATAGGGGATAAAATCAAAAATTTTCCGTATTGGTCAATCCTATCCGTTTTAAGAAGGGGTAATTATTAATTGTTAATTGTTAATTGCTGAAATTTTTAGGCGTGTCAGTCCAGCAGTAGACCGACATATCTAAAATGGTGCGTTAGACAAATTGTTCAATATTTTTGACAGTAAGTAATTCTAGAAGTCTAACGCACCCTACTGGAGTAACTTCCATTTAACCTCTAGTCTTTCTTTTGTCCCCTAGCATTAAACCTCCTAGTCCTATCAAACCTAGAATTAGGCTTGGTTCAGGAACGCGATCGCTAACATCAGGAGGAGGCGGTGGGTCTACAACATCAAATGTTGCTATAGTCTCATTGTAGTAAGTGCGAGATGAAGAGTTGTCAAGATGCCAATCCCAATCAAGTCTTCCCCAACCGTCACTCCAAAACCTAAAATCTCTACCATCATAATAAGAGCCGATTCCATATGGAACCAAAAATCTATCTGACAACCCGCCCGATAGGTGACTAAATACATAAGAATCCTCACCTAAACATCCACGATAGCTTGCGCAGCCTTCATAGCTCCAGAGAAATCTCCCCAAAACTCAGGAGTTTTTCCTTCCAACTCGGTCAAATCTCCTATGTTCCGAAAAACATCATTAAAACTGCCAAACTCAAAAGAAACATCATACTCCGTTCCATCTATTGTCAAATCCTCAATTCCCGTTACCTTCTGAGTATCACTTGGATCTTCGTATAATAAAGTAAATGCTTCTGCGCAACTAACACTGGAGAACAGTAAGACTGCACTTGTAGCAGCAGCAGCGAGGAGAGTTTTTGTTCGTCCTGTTATTTTCGTACACATTTTCCCTCTCCTGAGAAACTATTCTTGTGGTACACTTCCAATCTAGCAAACTAAACGGCCGTGGTAATACTGAGTTACAAATATTGTTGGATGTTAAAATTTCTTGACTCTCCTGTATGGGGTTTGGATGGTATAATAGAAGGAGGCAATGCACACTTTGGGAAAAGCGTAGGTTGGGTTGACCTAGGAAACCCAACAACAATAAGGTTTTGTTGGGTTTCACTTCGTTCTACATGGGTTGAGAGACCGAAACCCAACAACAATAAGGCTTTGTTGGGTTTCACTATCGTTCTACAAGGGCCTACATTTTTTAGGCGTGTCACGCCAGTAGTAGAACGACATATCTAAAATGGTCAGGACTTACGCAAAATCTTAAATTATACACAATATGTAGGGGTTAACGGCCGTTAACCCCTACATATTGTGGCTCTGCGTAAGTCCTGATGGTGCGTTACGACAGATTGTTGAATATTTTTGAGAGTCTAAATTTTAGCGGTAAATACGCACCCTACTGGAGTAACTTCCATTTAGCCTCTAGTCTTTCGTTAGTCCCCTAGCATTAAACCTCCTAGTCCTATCAAACCTAAAATTAGGCTTGGTTCAGGAACGCGATCGCTACTATTAGGAGGAGGCGGTGGGTCTACAAGATTAAATGTTGCTATAGTCTTATTTTGAGTAGTGTGAGATGTAGAACGACATATCTAAAATGGTGCGTTACGACAGATTATTCAATATTTTTGAGAGTCTAAATTTTAGCGGTAAATACGCACCCTACTAGACTAACACCACTTATCGCCACACTTTAATACAACCATCACCATCACCAGTAACTAAAATATCTTCTTCAGGAGAAATTGCCACCGCTAACACACCCAAATTATGACCAGTCAAAGTACCCATTTCTTCACCCGTACTCAACTGCCAAATTTTCATCAAATTATCTGCACCCCCACTCACCAAAGTATCATCTGAGGTAACTGCCAAACACCAAATACTCTGGGAATGCCCAGTCAAAGTAGCTACTTCTAGACCTGTACTCAACTGCCAGAGCTTAATAGTATTGTCATCACTCCCACTCACCAACATTTCACCGTCGGCGCAAAACGCAACCGTACTAACATAACCAGAATGCCCCCAAAGAGTTTTAACCTCTTGTCCTGTCGCTAAATGCCAGAGTTTAATAGTATTGTCACCACTCCCGCTCGCTAACATTTGCCCATCAGCACTAAATGCGACAGACCAAACCCTCTCAGAATGACCCCTGAGAGTATGAAGTTCGTTACCTGTACTCAACTGCCACAACTTAATTTCGTTATCATCCCCTCCACTCGCTAATATCTGACCATTGGGACTGAATGTCACAGACTCAATATCCTCCGAATGTCCGCGCAGAGTACGAATCTTTTTACCTGTACTTAACTGCCACAGTTTGATGGTGCGATCGTAACTGCCACTAGCTAATATCTCGCCATCGGGGTGAAACGCCACTGACTCCACATCGTCAGAATGACCTGTCAAAGTAGAAATTTCTTCTCCCGTACTCAAACGCCATAATTTAATAGTGTCATCATAACTACCACTAGCTAATATTTGCCCATCGGGACTGATAGCAAGACAACTTACTCCTTCTGAATGTGCTTGAAATTCATTAACTACAACAAAATTTTCTAATTTATGTTTTCGTTGCTTTACTGTTTTTTGAACAGGTGGAGATTCTGGTTTTACTTCCTCTTGTTGTTGCTGTTTAATTTTTGCCAAAACTCCCTGAACAATGCCTAAATTTTGTCGCGCATCTTCACAGTCTGGCTGTAATTTTAATGCTTCTTCATAATCAGCGATCGCCTCTTCGTATCGCCCTAATTGATTAAAAGTATTACCACGTTTATTATAGGCATCTACCCAATTTTCATTTATCCGCAAAGCTTCGGTAAAATCATTAATTGCTTCCTGATATTTTCCGATTTGTGCGTAAACAAAACCACGATTATAATACGCTTCTCCCCAATTTTTATTTAGTTTGATGGCTTGGTCAAAATCGCTTATTGCTAATAAATAATTTTCCTGTTTTAAATTATTTAATGCCCTTGTGTAGCAAATTTCCATTATATTTATTAGCCTTGTTTCGCCAATATTTGCTAAACATTTATTTAATTTATTTACATATTCCAAATCTTCTGCTTTTACTACAGATTCTATTGCTGCCAACAGCAAAATTAATTCTTCTGGAGGTGAGGATAAACCCCGTAATTTTAACCAAGATTTTAGGGCCTTTTCAATTTGTGTAATTGCCCAAACTTTATTCTGTAAACTTGCTAGACTTTGAGCTAAATCTAAAACTAATTCTGGCATCCAACCAGAACGCTGAATTTCTAAATCTTGATAAATTTTTTGATAATAGAAAATCACCGCTTCCATCATCTCATCAACTTCTGAAGATTCTGGTAAATTTTTAATTAAATCGGGTAATAATTCTGGCAAAATAGGAGGGAGATTATATTCAACTAAAAAATATTCATCTGCTACTAAGCCAGCAAATATACAATGATAAAGACTTAAAAATTTCCCTAATTCCTCAAAGTCTTTTTGATTGACAATATAGTTCATATCCAACTCACTAATGTCAATTCCTGCCTTTCTAAATTTTTGCTCTCTCTGTAATTTTTTCAGGTTAATTAAATTATTACCGCCATAAAGTTCATCAATTTTTTTCCCTTTTTCTCCAGTAGCAATTAACTTAGACCTAATTGCTAACCATCGACGCGCCCGGAGTTTCGCAGATTCATATAAAATATCTTGATATGGCAATTTAGAAATAACAGGGTCGTAACGATATTTCGACCATCCCAAACTCCAATAAGCAATTCTAAAATTGAGATAATTGCCATTAACTTCTGATTCTAAAACTAAAGTTGGCTGAGATTTTAATACACCAAATAAAGCTTTAATACTGGCTTCACTATGAAAAGATTTACTTACCCAAGCTCCTGCCAAAAAATCTATTTCTCTGCCTTGAGCTGCATAATTTCTGAAAAATTGTCGCAAACCGTCTGCTATAGTCAGTTCAATATTAGGGAAAAAATCAGGAGAAATATTAGCTGCTTCAATTCTATCAAATACAAGTTTTGGCGGAGCAAAGAAAACTCGCAAAGGCAGAATTTTTTCTTCTGGATGAGAGTTGAGAATATCAGTAGCAACTAACCAAATGGGAGAATTTTCTAATCTTTTTTGTTCTTCTATAATTTGCAAAGAAGTTTCTCGTTGATAGGCAACTAATTCTCGTTGGAGTTCATACTTTTGTTTGAGTAGTTCTATTTGAATTGCTTTTTCTTGTT
Source organism: Okeania sp. SIO2F4 (assembly GCF_010672385.1). GTDB lineage: Bacteria > Cyanobacteriota > Cyanobacteriia > Cyanobacteriales > Microcoleaceae > Trichodesmium. Next base: position 20,466 of record NZ_JAAHGT010000040.1, on the reverse strand, counting down.
CCAACAGCCATCTTGGAAAATCGATATTTGTTTCGAGTCTGGTAGTTTCAGCAATTTGAATAAATGCCTGTAATTCTTGGGAATTATCTTGATTCAGTTTCTCTAAATCAAAGTTATCTTGATTTTGGATATATTCTAGTTTTAATTGTTCTAGTTGAATATTTTGTTGTCGTTGGGCTAAAGCTGGATTTTTTGTAGTTACTATAGTTGTAGATTTAGCATCTTTTTTCAGAGTAACAAATTGGGCTGCTTCTGCCACTGCTTTACTAACTGTTTTCAGAAATTTTAATACCATGTTTTTAGAGGGTAGGGAATTTAAAAGTCAAAATTCAAAAGTTAAAAGTAATATTTGATCGGCTAAAAAACTTGATACTATAGTAATTCCCGGAAATTATTTCATGTATAAAGTTTGAAACTATTTGTGGCATATTTAAAGATAATTGGTATTAGTAAGCTTGACTTTATTATATCAAATATGCTGACTTTGGAGCATCAGATTCTCAAAGAGACAAAATACCAAACTTGGTAGGGTTTGGAGACCAAACCCCTAGGAAATTTAAAAGTCAAAAGTTAAAAGTTAAAAGTTAAAAGTAATATTTGATCGGCTCAAAACTTTGACACTATAGTTAGTAATTTTTTGATATTAGACATCCCCATAAATTTATTAAACTTATAGGGAGGTAAGCTAAGAATCATTTAGGTTTAATATTCCCTGTTATCGAATAATTAATAATTAATAATTATTAATTAAATAATTCAGGTTAAAAGTTTCTCCCCATAGGGTGATTTCAGTTATCAGTTAGCCTTCTCTGGAGGAACTACGTAAAAAAAGTTCTAGGGTATTTCCTTATATTCAATTCCGTTACTGTTTTACATGAGGTAATTATCCATTATCAATTATCCATTATTAATTAATGAACTGTTGCCTTTAACAAAAATTGGATATATGGTTTAAATGCTTAACAGCTTGCCATGGAACGTTCCGACATTTTTTTCTGAAATATATAGGACTTACGCACCTGCAACGTATTTTCGTCATTGCGACCGACAGGGAAACAATCTTAAACCATAATTTTTCGTACCTCATGGGTAAGTGCTGATATATATTTTTTTTGAGAGAACAGGCAAATTTACTAAAATTCACTTCAACTACTATAATTTTTGCTGTAAATATTTGCACCAATTAACAGCTAAATCAATATCTGTAAACGGAATTTGGATATTTTTAGAATCAGAAATAATAAACTCTAAAACTACTTTACCTTGACTAGGTAAATTTTCCGGATCTACTACCTTATTATTAACTAATAATTGTAGCGAAATCACATCTGACAAAGAAAAGGTTTCCAAATTAACAGGTCCCTGACGTGTAGGTTTTCCCCAAGTTATACTTTCACCATTCTGACCCAATACTGCATAAATATCATATTTGGCTTTCTCAAAAGATTCTGCCCAAACACGGTAAGATTCCAACTTTTGATACTCATTCCAACCTGCCCAAGCTAGCCAGATAAACACACCCAATAGGGGCAACCACAATAAACCTCTTTCCATATTAACCTTTAGATTTTCTAGTTATCTTTTCTAAATTTTATATCTGATTTATAAACAAAATATTAACACCAATTTCATAAACTTAAAACTTCACTTGTAAAAGTATCTATCAAGCTTAACATCTTGGATGTACTGTTATATTAAATCCGCTCGGGTTCGGTATAAAAAAATGTTCCATCTTCAACCATTGCTAAATCTTTCTAGCTTTCCCCATCTCCCCAAACTCTTTATCTAATTACACCAATAATAACGGATTTGATATTATATATAGTCTGACTTTAGAAAATTGGTATAATATTCTTTTTTGAAATTGGTATAACTTCCAGAGATATTTAGCGCTCAATACCCAAGCTAAATTTTATAGTGTTTTGCCAACGTCTCTGAAGGCAACTCCCCAAACATGGTTTTGTAATCTCTAGTAAAATGACTCGGACTGTAGAACCAAAATTCACTAGCAAGGAAAAGAATGGTACAATTTTCGGGTTCGCTTGCCTTCAGGTGTTGTCGCACTGCATTAAGTCGTCGTACTTTAAGATAACGCATGGGACTGATGCCAAATAAGTCCTGAAAACCATACAATAACGCAGAATTGCTAGACCCTAAATTTTGAGCTAGTTGTTTTAAGGTCAGAGGTTTTTCCAAGTTTGCTAGCATTTTTCTCTTTGCTTGGGCAATCAACTTTGCTCTTCGAGAAGGTTTGACGAAGCACTTAGAATTTAACTTAATGGGAATATTACTAATCAACAAAGGAAAGAAATCATCAGTAACGAGTTTCTCAATATGAGGGTTTTGAAACCAATTTGGTTTGTGTACTGCTAACCAAATCAATTGTTTCAGATAATCTTTAATTTCTTTCATCCCAGTTAGAAGCAAATTCACATGATTTTTACTCCGGAAATTAAGGAAGCAATCTCAGGGGTGCGCGGAGATTGCTTCCTGTCCTCGCAATGACGACTATTCTCTATATCAAAACTATTCTCCTGTTCAGCGAAATAATTCTGCAACTCAAATGATGAATAATTCTAAAAATTATATTCAAAAACTCCTAATTGTTCTCAGTATTTTTATTCTAACTGTTACTATTTTTAGTCCGAATGCATTTGCCGCACCCTCTTCTACTTGTCCCGAAAATATGGAATTCATTCCCGGAGGAGAGTTCAAAATGGGGTCGGAGCAACCAGAATTTATCGAAGAACTACCTGTTGAAGATGTTAGTGTCAGTTCATTTTGCATTGACTCCCACGAAATTACCAACGCCGAATTTACCAAGTTTGTTGAAGATACAGGTTACGTTACCATAGCCGAACGTCCTCTATCAAAAGAACAATTTCCGCCGTTGCATATTTGTGGGATGAATGATAGTTGTGGAGAGAGGGAATATAGAGGGTAGAAAGTATGAAATGTCCAGAATGCCATTCCAAACATATTCGGATCTAATGGTAAAAGACCAGGGAAACACGCGCCACAATTGACACAAATGTGGCCGTCAAGCAAGTATCTCATCCTCAAACTCAACCAGGATATAGTGACGACGGGTGTCAAATCTGCTTGAAAATGTACGTTAATGGTATGGGTTTTCGGGGAATAGAGAGAGTAACAGGAATTCACCATACTACTGTGATTCGATGGGTCAAGTTGGTGGGAGAACAGTTACCAGATGCCTATGAAGAAAGAAGAAACTCCTGAAGTTGGGGAACTTGACGAACTGCCAACTTTTGTCTGGTCAAAAAAAAGAAAATCTGGCTCCAGACAGCAGTTAATCACTTCAGAGAGGGTATCTGAGCTTGGGTGATAGGAGATCGCAGCGCCGATACTTTTGAACCCCTGTGGCAGATAGTGAGACTATGGCATTGCTTCTTCTATGTTACTGATGGGTTGAAGGTCTACCCCCTATATATTCCTATGGGGCGATCGGATTGTGAGCAAGACCTACATGACTTGAGTAGAGGGAGAAAATACAGGTCTGAGGCATTATTTAGCTCGATTAATACCGCAAAACAGGAGTGTTTTCCAAGTCAATAGAGATGCTCAAACATTCTATCAGACTACTAATTCACTATCTTAAGTTTTGGGATGTACCTGTTCCCTTTAGATTCATCCCTTGATTCAGCAACGCCCAATTTCCTGACTTACCTGATGAACAGCGATCGCCCGGTTCCCTTGTTTTTGAACCTCCCGCAGAAGGCATTCAACAAGTCGCTTATCTGAGTTGGTGGCATTGGGTTCCGGGTGCAAACTGGCGACATCCCTACGGTCCGGATAGCAATATTAAAGGCAAAAATAACCATCCCGTTGTTCATATTGCCTACGAAGACGCCTTAGCTTATGCAAAGTGGGCAGGAAAACAAATTCCCACGGAAGCTCAATGGGAATACGCTGCCAGAGGCGGTTTAAAAGAATCTACTTACACCTGGGGTCAAGAATATTCTGCCAAAAAAGCCAACACCTGGCAAGGATTTTTTCCCTTTCTCAATACCAAAGCGGATGGCTACTTGGGAACTGCTCCCGTTGGTTCGTTCTCAGCGAATGGTTATGGTTTGTATGACATGACAGGTAACGTTTGGGAATGGACTGCCGACTGGTATCGGGTTGAACGAAAAGATATGGCTCATAGCGTTAATCCAGAAGGTCCCAGACAAGCCGAAAGTTTTGACCCCAAAAAACCTGCCGAGGGTGCAGTACACGTCATTAAAGGTGGTTCTCACCTCTGTGCGCCCAACTATTGCAGTCGATACCGTCCGGCTGCACGGGAGTCCCAGTCACCGGATACTGGAACCACTCACATTGGTTTTCGCCTTGTCAAAAATTTGGGATAAGGCAATCCAGGTATTTCACAATGGCTTGGTAGTTTCCCGATCCATTCATTGATTGTAAGTCCAGCAATAGGGCGATCGCTTCCTAACTAGAAGCTGAAGCTACCGCCAAAAAACCTGAACCAATGGACACCTCGTCCAGAGTTCAAAAATCCAACAACTCTATTCAACCGGACATGATATAAAACCAGATTTTAGCCAACAGTTGCAAGCCCCTCACCCCCGAAAGTTGGCGGCGGCAGCAGGCCAGTTTTTATTGGCGCGGGCAATATTGCCTGGAATATCCCGTTCCCAGCGATCGCGAATTCTTAAACTGAAATTGAGATATAGCCTCCCTCCGACAATGCTCCAGGCTTCTGGAACGATAGGGGCTGTGTATCCATTAGCAACGGCAAAAGCACAGAAACCCCCATACTGCGGGGCATATTGCTCTGGGGAAGCTGAAAACAAGTCGCGATTTTTGGCACTGGAAAACCACCAGTTTACACCCATCCAGTTGTGAGTAAATTGTTTATTTCCTTGGACAGGTTGACCTACTTGAAAATACGCAACTGGGTCAGCACCTCGAATGGCAACTCCATTTTCTGCAAAAATCGGCTCTTTGACATTGGCGATTTGAGATTCATCAGCCTTGTTGGACGATACGGCAATAGCAGGCGGTACGGGATCGGTGGATAGTTCCGCTGATGACTGAGGGGAATCTTTCGCTTGTAGGGAAGCACACCCCATGACCAACCCGAAACTAACTGAAGACAGGACAAAATATCGACGTTTCATCTTAACTTTTTCTCAAAAGGATTTTGGGATTGCAGGATCGACATCTTTAACTTAAACCAGTCAACTGAGCAGACTGTGAGAAATTTCTGAAACTTTTTTCATAATACCCCTTTTACTACTTGCTGCTGTTCCTAACCTTAACAAATAAGAAGCTGTTTGTAAACTCATAAAAACCTCTCTCCAAACCTCTCTCCTCGTAGTAGAGAGGCTTATTAACCCCCATTCTCTCGTAGGGAAGGGGTTTACAGGGGTAGGTTTTTAACAAAGGAGCGATCGCTCCCTTTTATTCAGTATAAAACCATCAAAAAAATGTACTTGTTTATACAATAAATACTTATGAACTCCCCCCTCCTCCCCCTCTTCCCCTCCACCGGAGGGGTTAGGGGTGGGTCCCCCTCTCCCCACACTTCTTTTAGATCAAAGGTAAAAAACCTACCCCTGTGAAGGCAGGGGGGTTAGGTTTTTAGGATTCATCGGTTCCATCCAATACTTCTCAAACGCTTTCTAAGTCACCAATCCCCATATGCACTGTTATACCTTCTGTAAAACGACATAATATTATCCGTCCAATACAGCAGACTCTAAGCTAGAGTAGTAAAAAAGTCCTCAATATAGTGAATATCTCAAACAATGAAAAAATTTCTGTTTGTCTGCTTATTCTTAATTGGGCTTGGTTGGGCCTTATCTAATTTCTCTGGTTTGGCCAATAAAGGAGTCTACGACTCAATTGTCTTAGACTTCCGTGAAGATATCGGAGTTACTAAAATTGTCGATGAAATTAGGACAATCTCCGATGAGTACCAAGTCACACCTCGTCTAAATAGTGAATTTTCAATATCAGATAATGTATATATTGTCAAGGGCGATCGCCAACTCCTCAAAAATTTAAGAAGTTCTCTAGGCAAATATACTGAATATATAGAACCAAACTATGTCTATAGCGCGGATGCCATCATCTTTGAAAGTGGTGACGGCGTTCCCAACGACCCCATGTACGGGAAACAATGGAACCTCCGCAGTATCAATGTCGAATCTGCTTGGAATGAAACCAAAGGCGACGGGATAACTGTGGCAGTTATTGATACAGGTGTTTCCAAAGTTCCCGACCTGGAAAAAACAAATTTTGTACCAGGGTATGATTTTGTTAACGACCGGACATTAGCTACCGACGACAACGGTCACGGTACTCATGTTGCAGGTACTATTGCCCAAGCTACGAACAATAATTATGGTGTAGCCGGTATCGCCTATGAAGCTAGCATTATGCCTCTAAAAGTATTAGCTGCTAGTGGTGGAGGTACAGTTTCCGATATTGCTGAGTCGATAAAATTTGCAGCAGATAACGGTGCAGACATTATTAATATGAGTCTTGGTGGTGGCGGTGAAAGCCAAATAATGAAAGAAGCAATTAACTATGCTCATAATAAAGGGGTAGTTGTCATTGCTGCTGCTGGCAACGCCAACCAAAATTCAGCCAGTTATCCCGCTCGTTATCCCCATGTTGTGGGTGTCTCCGCTACTGACCCTGCTGGAGAAAAAGCTCCCTACTCCAACTTTGGTGCAGGAGTTGATATTTCTGCTCCTGGTGGTTCCACCAAAGGTCAAAATGAAGCTGGCGGTATTTTGCAAGAAACCATTAACCCAGAAAATGGCAAGAGTGTATTTGCTTCCTTCCAAGGAACAAGTATGGCATCTCCCCACGTTGCGGGTGTAGCAGCATTAATCAAAGCTAGTGGTATTGAAGACCCAGAAGAAATCACCAACATTCTCAAAAAATCTGCCAGAGCTGTTAAAGAAGACCCATTAAATCATTTTGGTGCAGGTCAGTTGGATGCAGCAGCAGCAGTAAAGTTGGCAATTAAAGGTCAAATTACCTTCCGCGACTTCTTCCGGTGGTTGCATGATAACGGTTATCTCAATCCTGGTTTTTGGCTTGATGGTGGTGCAGTAGCGTTGTTACCAAAGCTAGCAATGGTATTAGGGTCTTATCTATTAGCTTGGTTGCTACGGAATTATTTCCCTTTCAGTTGGAGTTTTCCTCTGCATACTGGATTAGTTGCAGGTAGCAGTGGGTTGTTTTTCCTGCGTGGTTTCTATGTATTTGATTTACCCCAATGGCCAATGCGTGTGATGGGTAGTTCTGTACCCGAACTGGGTGGAGCTATTCAAGGTAGTGGTATTTTGAATCCCATTTTTGCTAGTGTATTAATTCCAGCATTATTAATAGTGTTCTTATTGGGTCATCAGCAATGGAAGTGGGTAGCGATCGGTACTGCTATTGGTGTTGCTAGCTGTTTGGCTGTAAGTGCAGTTGTCGATCCCGCCGTTTGGGGATTAGGTGCTGGTATACCTGCTCAAATTTTCCTAGTTGTGAATGCTCTATTATGCTTAGGTTTAGCACGTTTGGCAATTAGAACAGAGGAAAAGTTAGCATGAGTAGTATTACAGTGAGTGGTACTGTGGAAAAACAAGGATTTGGTACTGGTACTTGGGCGTTAGTGACTGATGGTGTAACTTATGAATTAAAGGATGCTCCTACCGAGCTATGTAAGTCTGACCAGAAGGCGAGCGTGACAGGTGTGGTGCGAGATGATGTAATGACAATAGCAATGATTGGTCCAGTATTGGAAGTTGAATCTTTCGAGATATTGGAATAGTGAGTAGTTGATGTAGTGCGGGCATCTTGCCCGCTAGTAGTGGGTAATCCTGCATAGTAATGGTAGATAGGAACAAGCAACATTAAGGACGGGAGCAAGATGCTCCCACTGCCATGCCTCGTAACAAAAATAATTACAATGCACCACCACCAGTAATGTACCTGACTGAGATTAAATTCGCGATAAATTGTCACGTTAATGCCTTTTTTTGAGATTTACAATAAGCCCGCAATACGGGCTTTTTTTTATTACTTAATTTCTTTTGTAATCTCTACTCTTTTATCAAGAAAATAATCCTCGTAAGGTTCTGTCACATTAACCCAAATAGTTGTTGGCATAAACCGAAATAAACGTCGTAGCCCTGAGTCAAGAAAATATTTTTTGTCTCTTTTTGGTTTGCCATTTTTTGTGTAGATACTATCAATAGCTTTATTGAATATTTCGTTTTCTGCCTCAATAATTTCAGCTATACCTTGGAAATAAACACCAAATCCCTCTCCACTCAATGCTGTTGAATCATAAATAACTGCAAAAACCTGCCCATTATTAATAATATTTTGAGAGTGCTGATTTTCTGTCCATGATGACCAATAAAATGTGTAATTTTCATCAAAACCGTAATAGACAGGTGAGTTCCAAGGGTGTCCTTCTTTATCTACTGTTGCTAAGGTGAGATAGGTTATTTTATTGAGTACCTGTTTTGCTTTTTCGGTAAGTTGGTTGATAGGAGATGATATCTGCATATTGAAATTATCAAAGGAATTTTCTAAGAAGTATCAGAAGTATTATAGATTCACTTGCTAAAAATTTCTTCTCTTAACAACTTGATTAGTTGTAATCACAATCACTTTGGAATTACTAGGAATGTCTTCGGTGATAACTGCCCAGGGAGAAATTTTCACATCATCACCAATTTTTACAGGGCCAAAAATTCTGGCAAAACTACCTACCTCGACTCTACTGCCCAAAGTTGGATGCCTCTTACTATCATAGTTTCCAGCTATACTTTTTGCTCCTAAAACTACTCCTTGCAGGATGTAGCAGTCATCTCCAATCTCAGTTGTTTCACCAATTACAGTGCCGTAACCGTGGTCTACTATCAATCTACTACCAATTTTAGCTGCAGGGTGTATCTCAACACCTGTTTTTACTTTTGCCGTTTCAGATATTTTCCGTGCAATTATTTGTAGATTAATTACTGATTCAGTTGTTTGTAACATTTGTGAAAAGCAATACAATGCGTTAGCAACTCTGTAGGATAAAACTGCTTGAAAGGAGAGATAGCTTTCCAGAATGTAGTCTGGAGATTTTTTGGCAGACGGATCTTGATTGGCAAAACATAATAAATCTTCATAAATCTTGTTACTAACCTCACAGATAACCCCGTTGTTTTCTAGTTCAGTAACTAGGGAGATTTGTTTTTCTAAATTCTTAAAAAGGATATTTTTAATAGTTTGGTCGATCCGAGACTTAATATCTTTAAATTTAATAGATGCTGCTAATTTTTTATTTTTGGTAATAAGAGTCATTTTTCCGCACAATGTAAATTAGTGGTAGGAGATTTGGTTAGGCGATGGTTATTCTTGACATTCACAACCAATAAAATTCTAGAACAGAGAAATCAAAACATTGTCGAAAATAGACAGCGAAGATAAATATTGTCGATCTTCGACAAAAAATGTGGGGACGAATGGTCATTCGCCCCTACAACGTTTTTATCTGAATAGAGCGATCGCTCCCATAACCGATTTAGAAATAGCAATGTATTATTTTGTATTATTGCGATATACGCAATAGTAGGGAATGAAGACCAAAACCACCTAATAGAAATAGACCAAAAATTGAACCAGGTTCGGGAACACTACGAGATTCCGGGGAATTAAATTGAATATCATCGTATGTAATCCCGTCACCATCAAAAGCTGGTTCTATTGTACGAATTGTGGCAATAGGTACTGTACTCGTAATACCGTAAAAAATGCGATTGTCGTAAATATTGTTACCAGTAATCAGACCAGGACTATGAAAACCAATAATCTCGTTAGCAATAACCTGACCGAAATTATCAAGAAACTGGACTTCTGTTGTATCATTGCCTCCAGAGCCTGTGTTTCCTATCCATAGTCCTGCTGAGAAAGAAGGGTTGGCAAGGAGAAAATCGAAATTGTCCGAATTTGCATTGTTGTAGTTTCCTAGAATGAATGAGGAAGAGATAACGTTAGGCTTTGAATTTACATTGCCTGGAAAGCCGATGTCGATATCTTTGCCACTGAGTACATTTATAGGAAGACCTTCACGCTGAACAATTATCAGACCTTGACTCCCGAATTCGTCTCCCGATAAAACACCATTACCTGTTGGTAAATCATCAAAGTCAATAACAGTCAACTTTCCAGTAGAATTGACAAAATCATTGTGATCGAAAAACTCTAAAGTGGCTGCTTTTGTTTGTTGGGCAAAAACTAAACTAACTACAAGATTTACTGTAGTTACACAGGAAAACAGTTTTGCTTTCATATTTGAAATTGTTCCTCCATTTTATATTTAATTCAAGTTAAATTGGTATTTTGGGTTAGATGTAGGGAGAAAGGTTAGTTTGCCCTAGATTAAATGTAGAAACACCTCTGTAAAAATGCGGTTACTGTTGTTATTCATAACCAAGTCAAGTCTAGCATAAGCTAATCAAAGCATTGTCGAAAATCGACAGCAAAAGATAAATATTGTCGATTTCGACAAAAAATGTGGGGGCGAACGTTCGGTGTTGTAGGGGCGATTCGCGAATCGCCCCTACGATGTTTGTATCTCAATCTAGCGATCGCTCTAATAACGGATTTAGAAATGGCAATGTATTATTTTCTATTATTGCGATATACGCAATAGTAGAGAACGAATACCGAAACCACCTAATAGAAATAGACCAAAAATTGAACCTGGTTCGGGAACTGACTCTGGTGCTGGTGGTGGTTCTGGGTTTTTGATATCTGAGAGTCGGCTACCAGGATCGAAACTGGTACCAATATGTGCAATTTTGTTCGGACTATATGAAAACAAGTTCTCATATATATTGATGGTGCGGTTGCCACCGTTTTCATTTAAAACATGAGTCCCGATAGGTACGTTTGATGTAGATAACCCCTCTAGATGATTAGTGAAAAAGTCTGAACCAACAGTGTTAGGAGCAAGTATGGAGTTGCCTACGAAAGATCCGTTTGAGGTAATAAAATTAATACCAGTGAAATAATTATCGAAGCCAAAATTAGCAAGAACTTGGTTAGCAGTGTAGGCATAATCATTATGATCTGTACCAATAAAAATACCACCTCCAACATCCTTTAGTGCTAGTGCTTGATTAACAGTCATTGCTCCAGCAGAGTCAGTCATAGTATTACTGTGTTTGTTGCGGAAGGCAAAGGAACTATCAAGGATGAATTCTGGTTGCTTATTTATTGACCAAGTATTGAGAGCATCAAAGTCTGCTGCATTGAGAAGGGAAGTTTTGTAAATACTGGTATCAAACCAAATTTGGTCGTAATAGTCGATAGGTTTAGCACTGAGAAAAGATGCTAAGTCTCCTGAAACATGGGTTTGCACAAAATCAACGTCGAATACATTGCCATCTTCATAGTTATCAATGAAATCGGCGATGGTGCTACGAAAAGGGCCTAGATTAGCAGTACCAAACCCACGAATAGAGTTTAGGTAGAGAATATTGCTAGTTGCTGTAGCAGGTAGGGCAACAGATAGTTGTAGAATGGCAAAGGAAACTAAAGGTTTGAGCGTTTTTTTGATAATCATAGGATTTGTAATGGCTAAGTGTTCAATTGGTATTCTGAGCAAATGGCTGTTTGCCCAATTAGTTGACGTAGGTTGGGTTAAGCGACAGCGCAACCCAACAAAAAAATTGTATCTGTTGTTGTTGGGTTACCCTGCGGGAAGCAAGCTACCTACCTCAACCCAACCTACGGTTAGATTAAGTGTAAAAACACTTCTGTGAAAATGCGGTTACTGCTGTTATTTATAACCAAGGAAAGTCTAGCAGAAATCAATCAAAATATTGTCGATCTTTGTCACTGTGCAATGCCCGATAATTAGCTATAATTAAATTTGATTTTTGTAGTAAGACTTGAGCAAAAAGATAATGGGTTTCAGGACTAAAGTCTAACTACGAGCCTATTTTTAGTAGGGTTTTAACCCAAAAATAATAGGTTTCAGGATTAAAGTCTAACTAGGAGCCTGTTTGTAGTAAGACTTGAACAAAAAGATAATGGGTTTGAGGACTAAAGTTGTAGGGGCGTTTCGCGAAACGCCCCTACGGTGATTAATGTTTTCGACGAGCGATCGCTCCTAAGCCTAATGTACCGAGAAATGCAAAACTGATTACAGAAGTAGGTTCGGGTACAACTTCTGTTTGAAAAGAATATTGAGCCTTAGCTCCAGATGGATCGGTAACGGTGAGACTAGATGTATAAATTCCTTGTCCGCCATAACTCCAAGCTCCTTTACCTTCCGATCCTTCATAATCAATTTCACCATCCCCATTAAAATCCCAGGAAAAGAGTAAATCATTAGGATTTTCAAAGTCAAAAGCTGAGGCTGAAAAGTCAAATACTTCTCCGCTTTTGACTACAACTTTCGACTGAACTTCAGTCAGTTTAGGTGCTAGATTAATACCTGAGAAAATAAAAGTGTGGTCATCAAAATCCCAGTCTCCACCACCTAATAAGTCTTCAAAACCAACTCTGGCAACACCGGGACTCAAATAAGTAACCTTACTATGAGGAAGACCATCGGGATTGCGACTAGCATCTCCAGTATAATACCAATAACCGGAGGAAACTTGTAATCCAAACAGGAGTTCTGCTCCTGGGGAAACTGCACCTAAATTTACAAGTCTTCCCGTTTCTCGATTGGACGCAACGGGTATTCGATGGGGAGAAGTCAGCCACAGGTAGCTATCAAAAGCTGCCTCGGAAGGCAAAATAGACACAGCAACATCGCTGCCACTAGCATAAAGACGGGTTCCTAGTTGGGGATAACTGGGAGATGCTTGATAGAGGACAGCCGCTTGAGTCGAAGTGACAAAGGAGGCAAAAGATAATAGAGAAGCAATGGTACTAGCAATGGGTAGATTGAAGAAAAGTTTCATAGATTTCTCCTGAAAATAGTAATACCTCTGTAAATATGCGGTTGCGAATAACTTAATTATTGATTATAAGGCACGAACAGAAAAAAAATTGTCGAAAATCGACAACTTTAATTGACAAATCCCAAAATTAGTCATAGCAATATATTCAGCATAAATTGACTAAAAATCGACAAAAGTATTTTTAAATCTTGTTGATTTTCGACAATTAATTATGACGAAGGTGTGATATAAACTCCAGTTACTCAAACCTACGGTTATTTTCTATCCTGACTACTACAGCACTTTTGAGATACATAAACCACATCGTCACAATCAAAATCTTGTAGGGACGTTCCATGGAACATCCCTACTGAAATAACCCAAATGAAAGATGAAACTATACACCATTTGTAGGGGTTAACGGCCGTTAACCCCTACTATAGAAGCCCTAAGTGTATCTTTGGAAAGGTGTGGTTTTTTGATAAAGGAGTCAGGAGTCAGAGAAATAGAATAGAGGAAAAACACCCCTATTAATCTTCCCTTATGCACCATCTCGCCATCTTTCCCACTCTCCTACTCCTCCCTCTCCCCACACTTGCCACACTTCCCCCTCTCCCCACACTCCCAATCTATGGAGATCCGCTTAGGGGTTCTATATATGGTGGCTATGCGTAAGTCCTGATATGTATTCAAAAAAAACAACTAAAAAGTCGCCCTTCTAGGGCGAGGCTTTAAACCCAATTTTTCTGTAAATTAGACCTCTCCAGAAAAGAGGGAACACTTAACACTTAACTGGGAACACTTAACCCACCCCTAACCCCTCCCTGGAGGGGAGTAATTGATAATTTATGGACAAGAATTGATTTGATTTTTCATTTTTGGAGAAGTCTATTATGAGGCTCACTCAGAGATTACTTTTGACTTTTGCCTTTTGACTTGCGCGTAGCGCTATACCAAATGCCAAAATACCGTAATTTATATTTGGTTCGGGAATGTCTTTAACAGGCATTTCTTTCAAGTCTTGATTCAGATAATATTGATAATTTTCAAAACCCCAATCTGCGATCGCCATAACCCCATTTGATTTATCAAAAGAGTTCTCTTGTTCTGTTAAATTATCTTGAAATTCGTTACCAGTTGTGGTAAAATTCATTGTGCTCAAATAATCGCCAATCTCCAATGTTTCCATTGCCCACATAGCACCATAAATCCAATCAATATGTGATGAAACACGAGTTGAACCAGCAACATCGTAGTAGCTAGAATTATTCAAACCATCGTTTCGCCCCCAGCCAAAGGAGTTAACGCCAGCCACATGACCATTAATAAATAATCCGCCTCCACTATCTCCAGGAGCGATCGTATATTCTAAGTCTAGAGGGATGGTATCTGGTTTGGTAAAATCTGATGTTAGAGGATGGTCAAAATCTGAGAACAATAAGCTATCAGACAACCCCAAACTACTACCAAGCTCAACAATATTTTGACCTGCTCTTTTCGTACCTTTGGTATTGGGTAAATAACCTGTGAAACCGTTGCCTGTAGCACCGAAACCAACATAAGTTCCTATTTGTTCTGGTTCATCAAAACCTCTGAATAGAGGAGCTGATGGCAGGTGTAAAACTGGAGTTTCCAGACGCAATACAGCAATATCGTACCCAGCAGTAAAGTCTCGATCGCTAGAAAACCAACCGCGATGAGCAGTAGTATTTGTCACCGAGTAGGGAATACCATCTGCCCAGAAGCTAGCATTGAGTAGACTTTCATCGTTGGCATCAATACAGTGTGCTGCCGTCAGAATGTAACTTGGATCGATGAGAGTTGCAGAGCAGACACCTTCATCAGAGGAAAATTTTGTATCGAGATAACCAACACTGGGAAATAGGTTTGCTAAGGAGGTATATTGCTCGTCGGGGCGATCGTGACGGATGGTGCCAGCATGGGCAATGTTATGGAAGCAGATAGTTGTTATTAAAAGTGTAGTTGAAGAAATTAAGCGGTTCATCATCATTCAATTTGTTTGTTTTATGGGAGTAGGTAGGTTCAGTGAAACGGTATAATTAAAGCTCGTAGTAGGGCTTGAGCAATATCTATAACTTAGGGCTGAAGCCCTACTACAAACAACAACTTTTTTATCACAGGACTTACGCAAATTCTGAAATAATAGGCTATCTTTAGAGGGCAAATGCCATTTGCCCCTACTAAATATGGTGGCTCTGCGTAAGTCCTGATACAGCTCTTCCCTTATTATGAGGTACACCTATCGCGGGCAAGATGCCCGCACTACAATATTTTTACCATTTACCCTGTACCTTATTTGTCCGAAATATGCTGTAAATTCTGACTTCTGACTTCTAACTTCTGACTTCGTTAACACGCGCCTGATTTATTCAAGACAACCCAGAGAGTTTTCCAGATTAATTGTAGATCGTATGCAATAGACCATTTTTGCTGATATTTCAAATCCATACGCACTACTTCTTCAAAGTCTTTGACATGGGAGCGACCATTTACCTGCCATTCTCCAGTAATACCTGGTTTTACCTCCAGTCTGCGCCAGTGATGTGTTTGATACAGTTGGACCTCATCAACAGTAGGAGGGCGAGTTCCGACTAAACTCATTTCTCCTTTGAGAACGTTCCAAAATTGAGGTAGTTCGTCTAAACTGCTGCTACGGAGAAAACGACCAATGTTAGTTATTCTTGGGTCGGATTCGTTTTTAAACATATTTCCCTGAGCTTCGTTTTTAACTAAATGCTTTAATTTTTCTGCGCCAACAATCATTGAACGAAATTTTCTGATGCGGAAAGTTTTCCCCAAAAAACCACATCGCACTTGAGTATAAAATAACGGACCGGGATTATCGAGTTGGATGAAAATAGCAATGGGAATGGCGACTATTGCTGTAATAGCTAATCCTATTAAAGCACCGAGAATGTCTATTAAACGTTTGGTTTTGCTAGTGACAGATGGATGAGTTGTTTGTCTATATGGATTAGCTGAGTAGTGGTGTTGTAAAGTTAGAGAATTCATATTTTATATCATATCCGGTTGAATACTTACACTTTGGAGGAAGGAAGGCAGAGTGCATCCTCCCTACCCCCCAGGGCTAATTCTTTGTCGTCAGAGAATATTTACAACCCTATATTTTTTTGAGATCCTGTGCTTCCCACACAGACCACACCTCCCACCCCCCTCCTTTTTTCTCTGGTGACAATAAATTGACCCTGCCTTTGAAAGGGGGGGAGACAGAAGAGAAGAAAAGGCTAGAAGGGAGAAAGTTTTTTGATCACGCTATTATCCGGACATGATATTATATCAAATCCGCTGGCTTCAGAGTGATATAATTCCCTTTATCATACCGCCTGTAGGGGCTAACGGCCTTTGGCCCCTACAATTATCGACTCTTATACCTAAATACTGAATAATACCGATGCTACCGGACATGATAAGTAGTCGTGCAAAATTATTTGTATATAATTTCGTCTCTAAGCCTGACAGAGTAAGAACTTAATGCACAATTAATTTTTCTTAAGCACTTATTATGGCATATTCCAGATTAATGTAGTACAATTAGCGGGGTACATATTTTTTGTTTGCTCCCCATCTCCCCATCTCCCCATCTCCCCATCTCCCCATCTCCCTATTCCCTATTCCCTACTTTCTCAATTTTGGAGACAATAGCTAGTAACTCCTGTTGAGACTGAGTATTTCCCTGCTGTTGATACAAGTCTGCTGCTTGGCGGTAATCAGCGATCGCTTGTTCTAGGTTTCCTTGTTGATAATAAAGACGGGCTCGGTTAGAGTAAATTTGAGGTATGTCTGGTTTGAGTTTGATAACTTGAGCGTAGTCAGCTATAGCGTTTTGGTAATTTTTGACTTCATAATGTAGTGTCGCCCTATTGCCATAGATTTTGATTTGAGTATTTTCATTGGTAGCAAATTCTAATGCTTTGTTGTAATCTGCTATTGCTCCTTTGAAGTCTTTTAGTTGTTGGCGAGCGTAGGCGCGGTTGTAATAAGTGTCTGCCATTTGGGGATTAATTTTTATGGCTTGATTATAATCTTTGATAGCTTCTTCATAGTTTTTGGCTTGGAAATGAGCGTTGCCTCGATTATTGTATAAGGTGGCATCGTTGGGGTTTTGCTCGATGGCTTTGTTGTAATCAGTTAGTGCCCCTTGATAATCTTTCTGAGCTACTTTTTCGACTGCGCGAGTGTTAAGAGTTTCTACTTTGGTGATTTTTTGGCAAGCTATGTTTAAGCTACTGAGTGTAGTAGCTATTGCGAGAGTGAGAATAGTTTTGGAGATTCTGTTCATAATTTTTGTAATTGGTAATTGGATAGTTATATTGTTGATTCTTGCTAGGGGCGATTTCCTACGGAATGCTACGCAAACGCGAATCGCCCCTACATATATATCTGATTAACTACAACGTTTGTATTTGAATATAGCGATCGCTCTTGGAAAAAATGTTTCTGATTCTACAAAAAAATCCTGATTTTGTCATTGCGAGGCGGTGGAGTGACCTTTTCACCTTTTGGGAAAGGCTATATGCTAGCCGAAGCAATCTCTATCGAGCTTATACAACTTCGAGATTGCCACGGAGCGATCGCTCTTGGAAAAAATGTTTCTGATTCTACAAAAAAATCCTGATTTTGTCATTGCGAGGCGGTGGAGTGACCTTTTCACCTTTTGGGAAAGGCTATATGCTAGCCGAAGCAATCTCTATCGAGCTTATACAACTTCGAGATTGCCACGGGGGGATATAATCAGAAAACCGATAATTTAATTCTTACCCACCCCCCCCTCGCAATGACAAGGGGAAAAAAAGCGATCGCTCTAATAACTGATTTAGAAATACCAATGTATTATTTTGTATTATTGCGATATACGCAATAGTACAGAACGAACGCCCAAACCACCCAATAGAAATAGACCAAAAATTGAACCAGGTTCGGGAACTGATTCTGTTTCCTGCCCCCCAGTGCCACCGTCAGCTTCGGAGGCAGTTACTATTGTCACTGCATAACCAGGACGAGAACCAGCATCATTGATGGATAAGTAACCAGGGATATTTTTGTCGAAAGCAGCGTGAGCCGAACCACGCCAGTTGCTTAAACCTGCGGTCGTTAAGCCTTCGTTTACGGGAAAATCGGAGGTCTCTGTAGGAATCACAACGCTGTCGTCCCCCAAATAGGAAACGTAACCTTCTAATTCATCCTTCAAAAAAGAGCGATCGTTTAACCACCATCGCTGACGCTGAGATGGTAGTGCATTTACTCCTCCATGACCATCAGGCAAAACAACAATACCCATGCCTTCTCCACTACCTGCCCAGTTAACAGCATTTACTAAGAAACCGAGAGGACCATTAGGACGAGGACCAACGTTATAAGTGTAGTGATGATCTGCATCCTGACCACTTAAGAAAGTACGGTTGCCCCTAGCTGCGGATATCGCCTCTTTGTTATTTAAAATTCTAGTAGGATCGAAGTTAAACGCCTGAGTTGGGGTTTGAAATTTTGAACCAGTTCCGATCGCTAAAACATCATAATCAGAAAAGTTAGGTGTGGTGTCTTGGGGATTCCAGAAAGTGAGATTCCAATCCAAACTGCCGTCGCCTTCGGGGTCGTATGTTGGTGCTAGAGCAGCTATTTCTGAGATTGTGGAATTGTAAGCATTGGTATGACCATACCACAGAACATTGAGAGATGCAGCATTAGCAACGGAGGCCGAAAATAGACCTAAAGTAGTAGCAACAGCTAAGATGGCTTGATTGATTAAGCGACGTTTTTGATTACTCATAATTATCTCTATTGGTAGATTAGATGTAGGTTGGGTTAAGCGACGGCGCAACCCAACAAAAAAGTTGTATGTATTGTTGTATCTGTTGTTGGGTTTCGGTTCCTCAACCCAACCTACGGTGAATTCTTAACTGCGACGTTTGTATCTGAATAGAGCGATCGCTCTTGGAAAAAATGTGTCTGATTCTACAAAAAAATCCTGATTCTGTCATTGCGAGGCGATAGTTTTTTTACCTTTTGGGAAAGGCTATATGCTAGCCGAAGCAATCTCTATCAAGCGTATACAACTTCGAGATTGCCACGGGGGGGAGATAATCACAAAACCGATAATTTAATTCTTACCTACCCCCCCTCGCAATGACAAGGGGAAAAAAAGCGATCGCTCAAATAACCGATTTAGAAATACCGAGATTTTCTATTATTGCGACTTTCGCAATAGAAGAGAACGAACGCCTAAACCACCAAAGACTAACAGCGTTATTAACGTAGAAGGTTCTGGTACGGATTCGGGGGGTGTCTCAATTTCAACAATTCCTGGGGAAAAGTTGGGCGGTAGATTTATCAGGTAAGTTGTGGTATCAACCCATGTTCCAGTATCCCCAAACATTTGCACAAAATCTTCTCCTTCTGGTATATGGGGAAAGTTATTTGGTTCTGAAGGAAGCCAGTTTGTATAAGTAATAGGCTGTCCGCTTGCCCACTTAAACTGTCCTTCTACTTCTATGTCGTTTAATCCAATCCAAAAGGGCGATTTTGAACCAAAAATCGATATGAGCCAAGCCTGTTCTTCAGCATTATTGATTGTTACTAAGTTACCGCCAGCAGCAACAGCCTGAGCCTGAGCGCCTGTCCAAGTGTCTGGTGTAGTCTGAAAATATTGATGTCCGTTTGCTGGGTTAGTTATGGTAAAAGCTTTGGCAGCGCTTACTGTTCCTAGAGTCAAACCCATCGCTGCAATTCCAACTATTGATAATTGATGCACACTCAAGATAAATTCATTCCTCCAAGTTAAATGTTTAGATTGAAAATCTTCTGTGATTCACAACTAATGCAATTCTAGAACAAGAAAATCAAAGCATTGTCGAAAATCGACAGCGAAGATAAATATTGTCGAAAATCGACAAAAATGTAGGAGGCGAATGGCCATTCGCCCTTACATATATATCTAATTAACTGCGACGTTGACGTTTATAGCCAAGTAAGGCGATCGCTGTCATTCCTAGCATTGCCATTGTGTTAGGTTCGGGAACTGACTTTGAATCACCAGGTGGAATTGGATCTGGATCTGGATCTGGATCTGGATTTGGATTTGGATCTGGATTTGGATCTGGATTTGGATCTGGATTTGGATCTGGATTTGGATCTGGATCTGGATCTGGATTTGGATCTGGATCTGGATCTGGATTTGGATCTGGATCTGGATCTGGATCTGGATAATCAACTAACTGAGCATTAACAGGAGAATTAAAAATATTATCATCCGGATTCAAAAATGCACCAGTAATTCCAGCGCCAAATTCGGCAGCAAACTTAGCAATAAGTACATCTTCTGTAGAATCAGTAGTTTCAGTTGCCATCGCATTCATAGCAGCAAAACCACCTGCACCTGAAGTAGTCGTGTCATAGTCCACAACAGAATATTCAGTCACATCGCGAGAATTTTCAGCAAATAATCGGTTGGAGCGCTCTACACCAGTATTTCGCTCAAAAATCCGGAAGTCAGAATCAGGGA
>NZ_JAAHGT010000004.1 GCF_010672385.1 Okeania sp. SIO2F4 | reverse complement strand
GACAATGTGAGATTTATAACTTTAACTTCTAAGATGATAGCTGGTTGTCCGCACTTGAGTTTTATTTCCTACCTGAATAATTTCTGCCGTACCTTGCGTATCTTCCCCTGGAGTAATAGTTACAAATTCTCCAGAAGCTAAAACCTTATTTGTCTGTGCTAAAGTTGGATAATTTGAGATAGAAGCAACCAGAATTTCTGGAGATAAAGTTTGAGATTTTGAATCTGGGCAAACCTGATTTTGCCAATCACATTTATATAAATGTTCCTGTTGCCAACTCAGAGAAATTTCGAGTAAATCTCGACTTCCTGTCATTCCTTGTCCTAAAAATATTACAACTGCCAAACAATTTAAAATAGTATGAATTTTACGCCATTTGTGAGTTCTATCTTTATATATTTCCGGCACAATAGCCAAAGAAAAAATCATCAATATTGAAGCAATTAAACCATAATAAAAATGAGAAACTGCCCACTCATAGTCGCGTCGAAAAACACCATCTTGAAAACCTAAAACTACGATACCAGCTCCGGTTAAAGTAGCAAATATGCCTCGCCATAATTTAGTTTTAGCTTTATAAAGAAATACTAGAGAAGCAACTGTCGCAATAAATATAGTTACTATTAATATTGCTAGGGTCATATTTTCACTTTTAAAATCTTTAAAAATACCTTTAAAATAAATTGAATAAGCAATAGCAACTAAAGTTATTCCCACTACGGAACCAGTTAACCAATTACCTATTTTTCGATGTTCTGGTCCTACTACTGGAGGAATTTTACTTTTACCTTTGTCAGCAGTTTGTAGCCTTCTTTGACGAATTTGCCAAGCGAGATTTACCACCATACCAATAATTGGGAATACTACCACAACAGCCAAAGTTGGATGTATCAATCCTGCAATATCTTTTGGATTCATGTTTGATATTTTAGATAGAACTTTACATATTATATTTAAGCAGATCGATGGGAACTTAAATTATTTTTTGCTGAAAATTTGCTAAAAATTAGGTGTTATATAGAATCTGAGTAATTAGTTATCGTATTGCTGAGGAGTCAGGACTCAGGAGTTAGAATCAAAGAAGGATTTGAACTATTAGACATCTCCGATTGGTAGAACATTCTTTTTTCACTCTTATAGCAGTTCTATTTTATTTGTGTATAAAAACCTTACCGCTTTTAGGGAATAGGGAACACTTAACTGGGAACAGGCAGGAGTTTCAAGTTTTTTATCTACTTTTTGATTACCCGCAACCTATGCGCGGATTGCTATAGTATCATATAATTATTAAAATTAAAACTTGACTATTAATAATTGATTGCTAAAAAGGAAATTTCTGATTTTCTTGCCTCCAGATTCAGCAGGAGGTATTGTTAACTAATAACTGTTAACGAATAACTGATAACTGATAAATGAAACCTTACCAAAAAATTAAAATCCAAGAATGTCACGAACCCTTAGTACCAATTCCCTTAGAAATATTTGCCATTGAATCACCCCATCCCTATCAAAAATTAGGTGCGCCTTATCATCTTTCTCAAACAAATTCACCTTATTTTTTACGTCAAAAAGTATTAGATAGTCTGATAGTAGCTCAAACAAAACTACAACAAAATTATCCCGGTTGGCGCATCCAAATATTTGATGCTTATCGCCCTATTACCATACAACAATTTATGGTAGATTACACTTTTGCAGAAACAGTAAAAGTTCAAGGTTTAACATTAGATAGTCCCTCTTTAACTGAAGCAAAACGTCAAGAAATTTTCGAGCTAGTTTATCAGTTTTGGGCAACTCCTAGTCTAGATCCGACTACACCACCACCTCACAGCACTGGTGCTGCTATAGATGTGACTTTGGTTGATGCTAATGGTAAAACTATTGATATGGGTTCTCCCATTGATGAGTTATCACCTCGCTCCTATCCGAATCATTTTTTAGAGCGTCAGGATAAGGAAGCTCAAAAATATCATCAATATCGACAATTATTAGTAGAGGTAATGATGTATGGGGGGTTTCAGCAGCATCCACAGGAATGGTGGCATTTTTCTCTAGGCGACCAAATGTGGGCTTGGTTAACTAATAGTGGAGGTGAAGTTGTGGCAAGATATGGAAGAGTAGAGTAGCAATGTTTCCGAGAAGTCAAATCAATGGTAAACCTATCCCACTATTCTGGGAAAGCTTACATTGAGCTAATGGAAAAATTGTGAAATGCCTAAAAATCGTATTAGTGGGATATATTCCTAGTGCAGAATGGCGGAAATAACTGACCAGTTACAAAATCCTAAAAACCTTACTAATCAATACTTTTGACTTTTGACTTTTGACTTTTGACTTCCGCGTAGCGGCACTAGTGGCTTTGCATTTAAAAAGCTGATCATAGATGGAATATAGGAAATACTGAATATCGAAACCTATTGAACATCAACATAATTTGGAAATATAAATAACAATGAAAAAACTAAAAATAGTCTTTTTTAGCATTTATATTTGTTTAACAATACTCTTGAGGCAAAACTCTGCAAAAGCCAATTCGATCTCCCCAGAAAATTTTTCTACCTTTGCAGAATGGTGTTTAAATCAAAGTAATATTTCTCCTACTAGCCAACATACAGTTAAAATTCTTTTGCAGAAAGCTAGAACTGAAAATTGCGTTGAAGCAGAAGAAAAACTTTCTCGTCTCTCCTTTATTTCCCTGAGCAATTATCGTATTAGGAATATTACCCCAATATCCAGTCTCAAAAATCTAACTCGACTTTCTCTCAATGATAATCAAATTTTAGAACTATCAGCTCTATCTCAACTACCAAAGTTGAATCATTTATCTCTGGATGGTAATAGAATGAGAAATGTTTCTGACTTATCTAAATTAACCAACCTAACTCACCTCAGTCTCAGTGATAATAATATAAAAGATTTGTCTCCCTTATCCAACTTAACCAAACTAACTCATCTCAAACTAATTTTTAATCAAATAGAAGATTTATCTCCCCTATCTAATTTAACCCAATTAACTCAACTAAATCTTGGAGTTAATCGCATTAACAATATCAGCCCTTTGATGAGTTTAAGCAATCTGACTCACTTATATCTTAACGATAATAATATTAGGAATCTTTCTTCTCTATCCAACCTAGCAAACCTAACCAACCTATATTTATATCGGAATCAAATTAGTGATATTTCGCCTCTATCTAATCTAACTAACTTAACTGATCTTAGCCTCAGCGATAACTACATTACGGAAGTCTCAAATCTTTCTAGTTTAAATCAACTCCAATCTCTGATTCTAGTTTTTAATCAAATTACAAAAGTAGATTCTTTATCAACCTTGAGTAACCTTACTTTACTAGATTTAAGTCGTAATAAAATAACAGATGTTAGTTCCTTATCAACTCTGAAAAAATTAGAATCCCTGCATCTGCGAAATAACCCTGTTACCAAAAAAAATTGTCCTCTCCAACCAGAATCAATTTGTCGCTTCTAACAATTTTCGACAAAAGATATAGCAATTCCCAAGAAGCGTGAGGTACAGGTATTCTTTGCTTTTAGGGAACACTTAACTGGGAACACTTAACTGGGAATAGGGAATAAAATACAAATAAAGATAGGTATACCTCATTAGGCTGAGAAACGATATAGTAGAATCTATTCCTAGTAAGTTAGTAAAATCTGAATATGCTAAAAATATTTTCAAGTATAACCTACCCCTACAAAACAAAAGTCTACCTGTTAACCACATTAACTCTATATTTAGGAATCTATCATTGTTTACCCGTATTTTCCCAGGAGTCACAACTAAGAAATAACTATACAACATTTCAAGAATGGTGTGAAAATAAGGCTAATCTTCCCGAAGAAACCAAACATACTGTCAATCTCTTATTAGAAGAAGTTGATACAGAAGATTGTAATGTTGCCAACCAACAACTTTCTAGTACGGATAGAATTAGTATATTTCGCCGTTAAATTAAGGATGTAAGACCGATTTATAGCCTCACAAATCTGAAAATTCTTAACCTCAAGTTTAATGAAATTACTGATATTAGTTCTCTAGCTAATTTAACTAATTTAATCGAACTTGACTTATGGAATAACCAAGTTTCTGATATTAGTCCGCTTACTAATTTAACTAAACTGAAAAATATAAACCTGATTAATAACCCTATTGGAGATATTAGCCCTTTATCTAATTTGACTAATTTAACCAACCTTGCTTTAGTTGGTAATAAATTTACAGACCTTAGCGCTTTGTCAAATCTAACTAAACTGAATAGCATTGCTTTAAATCGCAATCAAATTACTGATATTACTCCTCTGTCAAATTTAACTCAGCTTACTAGAGTGCGTCTTTCTAACAATAAAATCACAGATATTAGTCCTTTATCATCTTTAACTAATTTAACTAATCTGGAACTTGTAGATAATCAAATTAGTGATGTTACTCCCCTATCTCAGCTTACCAGTTTAACTTTTCTGAATCTCAGGGATAATCAGATTACTGATACTACTTCTCTCAAATCTTTAACTAGATTAAGTACGCTTAATTTACAAGGAAATCCTCTCAATCAAAAAATATGTCCTGCCAAATCTAGTTCAGTTTGTAGATTTTAGTCTTTTATAGTTTTTAGTTTTCAGCTAGCTGACGG
The DNA here is from genome assembly GCF_010672385.1 of Okeania sp. SIO2F4. Lineage (GTDB taxonomy): Bacteria > Cyanobacteriota > Cyanobacteriia > Cyanobacteriales > Microcoleaceae > Trichodesmium. The sequence goes on along the minus strand of NZ_JAAHGT010000004.1, from coordinate 24,758 downwards.
CTGAAGAGTAATTGCTAACTAGGTCGTTGAAAAAATATAAAACTAATAGTGCAGATGTCGAGTCAGGTGAGAGAAATTATTTCATCCCCGTTTTCTATTTCCTCTCAATAATTTTCTATTTAATTTCACCTAGCTACTTATATTCCTGGAGATATTTAACAAGATAATCAGCTATTTTAGCACTAGCACCTGGTTTTCCCATTCGCTCTAAACCATTGTCAATACAAACTTCTAAATACTCTTTATCTGCCAAAGTTTCTTTTACTTTTTGAGCAGCTTCTTGCAGAATAAAACTATTAGCTATTTTTTTACCAATAACCTGTACTGAACAGCCTAAAAGTCTAGTTTGAGCTTCCGCAAAACGATATGTAAATGAAGGACCTTCACCAGGAATAGTAATTACAGGTTTTCCTAATCCCACAGCTTGTTCTATAGCAGTTCCAGCCATACCAATTACCAAATTTGAATATTGCAAGATATCTGCAAAAGCATCCTCATAACAAATCACTTCTATTGCATATTCCTCAGTTAAAAATTTTAGCTTATTGTCTTGATATTCCCAACCTTCACAAATAGATATAGCCTCTAGTTCAGACATTAATATAGGCACAGTTGCAGCTCGAAACTGACAAATATTTTCTCCCATAACTTTGACAATTTCTCTGACAAGTTTCAACAGTACACACAAATTTCTACTAGCCTCTGGTAAACGGGAACCAGGCAAAATAGCAATAGTAAATAATTCCGGTTTAAGCTGTAAATTTTTCCCTGTTGAAGTTAAATGATCCATAACTGGCGTACCAACAAATTCTGCCTTCTTAATTCCTTGTCGGTTTAAATCTTTTGCTGTCAAAGCATCCCTAGCAAAAACCTTTAAACATCGAGAATTATTCAGTAATTTTGGCAATACTAAACCCAGATTAATTTTACCTTCATAGTAGCTAGAATCAGCAGAAAGAAATACTACATAAGGAAGCTTTGTTGAATAGGCGATCGCTGCTACGACAATATCTCCAGTAGCCATAATTAAATCACAGTTTTTAGCAAATTTCCAAACTGTCTGTAACTGTTGCCAAGTTAAGCTAATTAAGCCTTGCCTCAAATCTTTAAATAATAATAAAGGATTAAGATATAAAAATCCTCCCGATGGCATATTTGCTGTAGGACTAATAATTGGTATATTTAATTTTTTATAATTACTACCAGAACCAACAATAGGCATAGCTGATATATTTGTATTAGAGGAAATTTTTGTAAAAGCTTTAATAACTTGACAGTTATGAGTATCTTCTCCATGACCATTACTTAAGAAAAGTATATTTTTTGTTTTCATAATTATTGACTATTTAGCTTTTTAGACAAATATAGCAACTCTCAATCATTTGTAAAAAATTAAAAAATAGATAAAAACTTTAAAACTCTTACCCCTATTAAAACTCTTACCCCTATTGCCTATTGCCTTTTTACTAGATGTTTTGTTCATAAGCTATGCGCAGATTGCTATATTAAATTTTGGCAATTTATCAAATTATCAAACTTAGACATGGATAGAAAATAAGTTTATTTTCCTATAAATTAAAACTAAGTAGGGTTTGCTGAAAAAGTCTTTTTGGTCTTTCTAGTAGTCATTAGTCAGCAGTCAGTAGTCATGAGAAATGATGGATTACAGAGGATGTAGTCAGAAAAACTGTCCCTCACTTTTTCTGCTGTTGTCTACTCATCCATCCTTGGTTTTTGAGCTATTGAGAGCAAAAAACAGGTACTTTTTTCGACCCAAAAAAAGCTTTAACCTTTATCTGTCAATACTTTGAGATTTAATCAGCAAACCCTAAGTAGAGCGTGGTAAATTTCGTGCGTTATGTATAAAATTGTAAATTAGCTCAAAAGTCAGGTATATCATTCTTTTGAGGCATTTTGTGGCTAAATATGCAACGTCTTTTTTTTAGCTTGGTCTACTTACATTCTACAAAAAAGGAACTTGGAAAAATTAATAATTTGGTTTTATACAACTTCTTTGCCATTTCTACTAACTATAAAATAAGCAGGGTGAGCAAAGATTGCAAAATTTATCCTTGCTCCAGATAAATCAAAACTTGTACACATTAATACTCACCGTCTACTGTAAACATATTTTTTGAAATTTATATTACTTTTTTTATCTGAAAAATCAATAAAATTAAAACTAAAATTACGATAAATTATACTTGATAATCTTATAAGTTTAAATTTATGGCACATTCTCTTAAACCAGAATCTTATACACCCGAATTACCACCAGAAGAAGAAGAATCTCATGTTGAATATTACTACGACGACCCAGAAGATTTACCTGGAACTTTAGATTTAGAACCCGATGCTCTACCGCCAGAAATGTCTTTGATAGACTATACAGAAAATACAGCAACTAGAATACAAATATCAAATCCTCAAGCTTGTATTCCCTATCTCAAATCTGATTCAGTTTCTTGGATAAATGTGATTGGTTTAGGTAATAAAACTTCCTGGGAACAGATGGCAAAAGTATTTCAAATACATCCTCTTACCCTTGGAGATGTAGTTAATGTTCCTCAAAGACCCAAAATTATACATGACAAAAATCAAATCATAATTATCACCTTGATGGTAAGAATAAGTTCAGATTTAGAAGAATTGGAAAAAGAACAAGTAAGTATCATATTAGGGGAAAAACATTTAATTACAGTTCAAGAAAATCCCGAACATGATTGTCTAAAGCCTGTAAGAAAAAGAATCAAAAATAATCAAGGAATTATTCGCAAACAAAAAGTAGATTATCTAGCATATTCCCTACTAGATACAATAATTGATGGTTTTTTTCCAGTCTTAGAAGAATATGGAGAAAGGATAGAACTATTAGAAGATGAAGTAGTAATTAACCCTAATCATCAGACAATGCAAAAAATCTATCAACTGAGGCGAGAACTATTAACACTCCGTCGAACTATTTGGTCATTAAGAGATGCAATTAATATTCTAATTCGAGATGGTAGTAACTTGATAAATCCTAATGTATTAGTTTATTTTAGAGACTGCTATGAACATACAATTCAACTCAGAGATATAGTAGAAAGTTATCGAGATTTAGCTTCAGATTTAATGAATATTTATTTATCCTCAGTGAGTAATAAAATGAATGAAGTGATGAAGCTACTAACTGTAATATCTTCAATCTTTATTCCATTAACTTTTATAGCCGGAGTTTATGGAATGAACTTCAACCCAGAAAAATCTCCTTTAAATATGCCAGAACTAGATTGGTATTATGGTTATCCTCTTTGCTTATTCATTATGTTTCTTACTGCTGTTTGTTTGATTTATTTTTTCTGGCAAAAAGGATGGTTTAATAATCTCTCAACTACTCTCAAAAAAGATGATCGAGGAAAAAATACTTAAATATTCCATCTAAAAATTACTCAAAGGCTAATTATTTCTGATACAATAACTTAAATAGGGAAAAAGTAGGTGAGGCGGTTGCGGACTCAATATTTGGGGTCTGAGGAAAGTCCGGGCTCCCGAAAGACCAAGCTTGCTGGGTAACGCCCAGTGCGAGCGATCGTGAGGATAGTGCCACAGAAAAATACCGCCCTGTTTATCGGGGTAAGGGTGCAAAGGTGCGGTAAGAGCGCACCAGCAGTGTCGTGAGGCACTGGCTCGGTAAACCCCGGCTGGGAGCAAGGTCGGAGGAAAAATGGTTGGTCTTTTTCCAATTCCGTTGCATCACAGATTTATCTATGGTGTTAGGTGTACCGCAAGAGGTGTCTGGTGACAGGCATCCCAGATAGATAACTGCCCTCTTAACTGGTTTCAGTTAAGGGAACAGAACCCGGCTTACTTCCTACTTTTTTCTTATTTTTTTTATAGTAATTAGTATTTATCGCTTTCAGCCTTAATCTTTATTTTATAGGCTTCAATTTTTTATTTTTAGAATCTCTATTATACCAATTTCATAAAATATTGCTACACTCACGACACAGGGAATAGGTATGGAGGTATGATGCAGGGGAAAAAAAATAATAAGATAAGGAATCAAATTAGGTAATTAATTTTGCCTAGGCACTTACTAATTCTGTCTTGCAACCTTCCTAAAAACCAAAAACTTGATAGCTAATCTTAATCATAAAAACGATAAAAATCCTATTTAGTTTGTAATATTTTGCTGGCTATAATAAACCGGCAGTCAGAAGTCACAATAAAAAAAATCAGTCAGTTAATATTAATTAGGGCTAGCTGATTAAATATAAAAGGATTGACAGATAAAGGCTCAAGCCTTTTTAGAGGGAAAAAAGTATAAATTTTTGAGCTTGAGAGACTAATAAAGTTAGGATTTTGGTATCTCAAGGGTAGAAAAATCAAGGGACAATAATTCCTTCTACCTCCTGTATAATTCCCATTTCTCCAGTCTCCAGTCTCCTGTCTCCTGACTCGTACCCTTACTCATAAGACTTTTTCAACAAGCCCTAATTACTTGAATATTTTTCACAACCAATTTAAGATTTAGATATATCTATTCAAAATTAGAATTTTTGAAATTTAAAGAGAAATTACAAGGTAAAAATCAACCAGATATATTGCAAAATATTTGTTTTTTTTGAGAACCAACAGGTATTAATGCTTTATTCAATTCTTGCTTTGATACTGAGCGTATTTTTCCCTAACCCCTAATACCTATCATAGCTTTCCATGAATAAGATTTGGTATAAGACCTCGCGTTTAATGGCAGGATTAAAATATAGCAATCCGCCCTTGCTTATATTGCGGTTAATCAAAAAGTAGATAAAAAAAACTGAAACTCTCGCCTGTTGCCTAAAAGCGGTAAGATTTTTATACACAAATAAAATAGGATTGCTATATAGTCATTTTAAATAAGAATGAAACATTTTCAGGACTTACGCAGATACAGCATATATAGCGCTTAAAACTCTTGCGCTATGGTTTTTACACTCCATATATAGTACCTTTGCGTAAGTCCTGATTTTTTTTAGCTGAAACCCTTTGAAATTAATACGACTTATGCAGAGACGCTATATATAGAGTTCAAAACTCTTGCGCAATAGTTTTTGAACTCTATATATAGTACCTGTGCGTAAGTCCTGATTAAGAAATTTTTGTCTCAGTATAAACTAAAATGACTATAGTTGTAAATATAAAAATTCAACAATGCAGACAGTAGAACAAGGAACCACACAAACCCTAGAAGAACCTCTAATTATTGCAGGTAAAAAATTTTCCTCCCGTCTAATGACAGGCACAGGCAAATATCCCACCATCGAGACAATGCAGCAAAGTATAGAGGCTAGTGGATGTGAAATTGTCACTGTCGCAGTACGACGGGTACAAACTCAAGCTCCTGGCCATGAAGGGTTGGCAGAAGCTATAGACTGGCAAAAAATCTGGATGTTGCCTAATACTGCCGGTTGTCAAACTGCTGAAGATGCAGTTAGAGTAGCTAGACTGGGTAGAGAAATGGCAAAATTGTTAGGCCAAGAAGATAATAATTTTGTCAAATTGGAAGTTATTCCCGACCCTAAATATTTATTGCCAGACCCCATAGGTACATTACAAGCTGCAGAACAATTAATTAAAGAAGGTTTTGCCGTCTTACCCTACATTAATGCTGACCCACTACTAGCTAAAAGACTTGAAGAAGCTGGTTGTGCCACAGTTATGCCTTTGGGTTCACCGATAGGTTCGGGGCAGGGAATCCAAAATGCAGCCAATATTTCCATAATTATTGACAATTCTACTGTTCCTGTGGTAGTTGATGCAGGAATAGGAACTCCTAGTGAAGCAACTCAAGCAATGGAAATGGGAGCCGATGCTTTACTAATTAATTCAGCGATCGCTCTGGCCAAAAATCCACCCGTCATGGCTAAAGCAATGGGAATGGCCACAGAAGCAGGTCGTTTAGCTTATCTAGCTGGCAGAATACCGAAACAAGATTATGCAACTGCTTCTTCTCCTTTGACTGGAAGGATTAACAGTCCCGATCTCTAGTAATAATTTCCTATTTTCGCCAATTTTCTGTTAGTCTAGGTAATAGTTAAGAAATAATAAGGAAAAAAGGTCTTTAATTATGCCATATACAACAGAAGAAGGTGGACGTTTAAATAATTTTGCTCAAGAGCCAAAAGTTTATCAAGCTGAGGCTCCCGATCAGAAACAACAGATGAACTATCTTATTTTAGGAGCTTTAGGAGTTGTATTAGTAGGTAGTTTGATGTTTGTGGCTTTTTCTGTATCAGCTTAAACCTTCAGTAAAAATTATTTAAAGAGTGAACTAGGTTCCTGAAGTTTCAGGAGTCTAGTTTTTATTTTGGATTTAAAACTCCAATGAATGAAAATTATACTAGGCGTGATAAATGTTTACTACAAATAGTTAGGCTGTTTATAGCAAAATTGTAGTGGACTGTTTCAGCTAAAACTGTGCACTCTTATTTTTGTTTTTAGGTGTCTTTTTCTCCCCACTCTCCCCACACTTCCCACCCGGACCACACTCCCCATCTAACGCACCATTTAAGATGAAACAATCCAGTAGGGTGCGTATTTACGGATTAAATTCAGACTATGAAAGGGATTCACCAATCAGTCGCAGGGCACCATTTTAGATGTGTCAGTCTGCTACAAATAGTTAAGCTGTTTATAGGAGTTAGGTGGACTCAGTCTAGTCAGACTGAGTCAGGATGAATAACTTAAATACTATTTACGAGGGTTGAGTTTCTCTTTTTAGTTAAAGGAAAATCTCATTTCAATCATTAATTATTAACAATTAATAATTACTTCTTCTTTTTCATAAGAGGATTGGTTCAAAGGAATTTTTTTCTGCCTGAAAGGAGAGGCTTTAAACCTTAAATTTTCGGTAAAGTCTTTCAATTATCCTTTTTATTCATAACATTCTTTTTTGATGCATGGTATTAGTCCTGACTCAGGTTAAGGAAGTTGAAAAGTTTAGTATTAATAGAGAAAAAAGACAAGGTAGAATAGAAAAATCAGGAAATTTATTGAAATTTGTAGGCATTTTCATCACTGCATTGGGGAAAACAACAGGTAAAATGAAAAATCAGATCCTATTATTAGGATAGATAGAGGTTTGTGACTTTTTAGGAACAGAGAATAGAGAGAAGAATTGTTGACATTCAAATTGAAAATAATTTAGTTATACTATTTTTCAAAAATAATGCTTTATTGCACAACTACTTGAATTTTTTGTATTCCTCCCGAACTTCCTAATACCTACATCTACCACCTTTTTTTCAGGATAAATAGCAAACTTTTTCAGATATGATATTATTAATTATTGGGAATTAAGAAGCTTGATTTATATTTGTTGCTCAAGTTATCATAATTCACTAAATAGCTTAAGTAGAAGTATTATCTCAATTTGATAAATGTTGCCTACAAATAGCTATGGGATTTTTGTTTTGGTCAACCCACCCTAACCCCTCCCTGGAGGGGAAGTCAGTCAGACCGAGTCAGAATGAATAGTTTTGATACCATTTCTTAATTCATAAATTATCTAAATTATCTTATTAGTTAAAGGGACATCTACTATCCTATAAAGTATTTTAATAGTGCTTATTATTCGTAACATTCTTTTTTTTTAATGGTATTAAAGCTTATTCGTTGATGCAGCGACAAGATAAATATTATCTTGAATTTTTTAGTTTATATAGGGTTTCCCAAGTTAGTGAGGTAAACTTTTTTTTCTGTTCTGTCCTCTGTGACCAAATCTGTTGTTCCCTAAAACCTAGACCTTTTTACCTCACCAGAATAAAAATTGCTATAACTAATAGAAGAATGACCAGTTCATTAATGGATAATGGATAATGGATAATGGATAATTACCTCTCCCTTTTAGGGAGAGGATTGATGCGGTAGGGAAAAAATTTATTTCTCAAAGGGAGATTGGATATGGCGTTTCGCGGAACGCTAAACTTCGTTAACGCGGAGCGACTTGAAAAGCGTTTCGCTTTCCTACGGAATAATTGCGCAAACGCGACATGAAACGCGGCTCTGTCAAGAGTGGGAGACCTCGCCATCCCATACTGACGGAATGCTCCGCTTTCCGATCGCTCTCTTGGTCGATTGGAGGCTAGCGTTCGCGTAGCGTCCCGGAGGGAACGGAGACCTCGCCATCCCATCCTACGGAATGCTGCGCTTTCCGACCGCTTTTTCCCCTTTATTGGGGAGGCTTTAAAGGGTGAATTATCTAATTAGAGTGAGCATTTACTAGAAGAAGCGACTATTGAGTGCAAAAAAGCAATTGAACTCAATCCCCGCAATGCAGTGGCTTATGGTAATTTGGGTTGTATATGGCACACTCAAAATAAGCTAGAGGAAGCAATAGAAGCATGGCAGGAAACCCTTTTATTAAAACCTAATCTAGCAGTTGTTTACAATAATTTGGGAAACACTTTCCACGCTCAAGGTAAGCTAGATGATGCGGTTGCTGAGTTTAAAAAAGCTATAGATATTAATCCTAGTCTTGTATGTCTTCATCAAGGTTTAGCAAGTGTTTTATTTGCAAAAGGAAATTTCAATGACGCGATCGCTTCCTATGAAACAGCAATTCGCATCAATCCTAACGATACTGGTTCTCGCCACGGTTTAGCCGAAGTACAGAAGCAACTAGGTAAGAATGAAGATGCTGTAGAAGATTTTAAACACGCAATAGATCGTTACAAAGAACAAATTCGCCTGAATCCTAACAATATAGATGCTCATACTAATTTAGGAAATGCTTTGATGGGTTTGGGTAAGATTGAGGAAGCGATCGCCTCCTACAAGGAAGTTATTCGCATTAACCCTAAGTTGGTATACGCATACAATAACTTAGGTTTCGCTCTCTTACAACTACAACAGGAAAATCGTATAGAGGAAGCAGTTGTTGCTTTTGATGAAGCAATTAGTCTCGATCCTAAAGATCCAGTAGCTTATTCTTACTTGGGAGATGCTTTATACCAGCAAAATAAGTTAGGGGAAGCAATTACTAAATATAAGCAAGCTATTCGCCTTAATCCAACATTTGTTCTAGCTTATAACGGCTTGGGAAATGTTTTTATGGCTCAAAACAAGATTGACGAAGCGATTAAGAAATACCAGGAAGGGGTTTGTTTAAATCCTAATGACGCATGGCTCCAAAATAATTTAGGGAATGCTTTTTATAATCAAAACAAGCTAGATGAAGCTATAGCTGCTTACCAAGAAGCAATTCGTCTTAATCCTAATGAAGCATGGTTTCAAAGTAATTTAGGGAATGCTTTTTATAATCAAAACAAGCTAGATGAAGCTATAGCTGCTTACCGAGAAGCAATTTCCCTTAATTCTAATGAAGCTACATTTCACAATATTCTAGGAAATGCTTTATATAGTCAAAATAAGCTTGATGAGGCAATTGTTGAGTATCAAGAGGCAGTTCGTCTTAATCCTAATGATGCAGTATACTACAGTAATTTAGGTAATGCTTTATCCCAAAAGAATAAACCAGGAGAGGCAGTGGTTGCCTACCGACAAGCGATTCAGCTTAATCCTGACAATTCCATGCTTTATAGTAACCTGGGAATTGTTTTGATTGCTGACAATCAACAAGAGGAGGCTATAACAGCCTGCCGAAAAGCAGTTCACTTAGCCCCTGACAATGCAATATTCCATTGTAACTTGGGATATACTTTGCAAAGACAAGGTGAACTTGATGAAGCGCTCAAGGAAGTCAAAAAAGCGATTCAGCTTGATTCAAGCGATCCTTGGTTTTATGAAGTATTAGGAGATATTTTGAAAAAGAAAGGTGAGCAACAAGAAGCTATAGAAGCACTAGAGAAAGCTAAAAACTTATTTGAAGAACAGGGCAATACTGCAAAAGTTAATGAAATTAATCAGAGCATAGGGCAAATTATGGTTTGGCAAGCAGCAAACGTAGCTGTTGATACAGCAAATGTAGCTGTTGAAAAGGCAAAAGGGTTTTTTAATGGCTTATTTAAGTGATTAAAACAAAAAAAACAGTAGATCGAATCTTACATCAATCATCCAAAAAATTATGTCTGCATCCTTACCCCAAGGTTTTCCTCAACCTACTGAAGTAAATGTCATCGAAGTTAAAGAATATCCCCAATACCGCGCCGTCACCTACACCCATACAGGTGATTCCCGCATGGCAACCAGAATTGCTTTCGACCCACTATATCAACATATCAGCACTAATCAAATTGCTATGACAACACCTGTGGAAGCTCGTTATGTCAGGGAAGGCGAACAAACAGAAGTATCTTTTCTCTATTCCACCCCAGATATGACTCCCCAAAAAATTGATTCTCAGGTGATGGTGAGAGATACTTTGCCAATGACAGTTGTAAGTATTGGAGTGCAGGGTGCTTATACTTGGGAGAGCTACGAACAAAATTTGCAAAAGTTGAAATATTGGTTGGCGCAGCACCCAGAATATGAAGTTGTGAGTTCCCCGAGACGGTTGTTGTATAATTCGCCAATGACACCGGAAGAGTTGAAACGGAGTGAAGTGCAGATTGAAATTAGGTTGAAGTAGTAGTTTCATGTTCGGTTGAATGGTTATAATTAGGGCTCGTAGTAAGACTTTAGCCCTAATATGAGGATGTCAATACCCCGATATGATCAGGACTTACGAAAAAATGAAATTATACGCCATCTGTAGGGGTTAACGGCCGTTAACCCCTACTATATATGGTGGTTATGCGTAAGTCCTGATGATATAATTCCTGACTTCCATCCACGGGAGCAAGATGCTCCCACTGCCTTCCACTATCCAATAATTGAATTTTAATAGATAGCTAATTCTTGATCTTTGCTTCGAGTGCTATATAAGGTGAACTAAAATTATATCACAGCGTTGCTGATTTGAGGTATGAAATTTAACTAATTGAAAATTTTCAGCCAAAACAATAGTGCAAATTGTATCATGTCCGGTTGAATAGTTATAATTAAAGCTCCTAGTAGGGCTTGAGCAATATCTATCTATTATCGGGCTAAAGCCCTACTACAAACAAAATTTTTTTTATCACGCTCTTATCCGGACATGATATTATACCTATTTATTCTTGTTTAGTTACCGAAAAACTCCTTCCTAACTCCTGACTCCTATGAAATCATACATTTATTCAGCAACGTCTATATCATATTAACTATAGTAAACGTCGATGTTCTTGACTCAAGAGCAAAATACCTATAGTGACAATAACAATACCCAGAATTTGCAAACCATTAATAGTTTCTTGAATAGTTAACCATGCTAAAATTGCTGTCAGACTGGGATTAGTTGCGCCAATAGTTGCAGCAGTAGTAGCACCTATCAACTTAATTCCATAATTAAACATTAAATGACCACTCAAAGTAACGATCGCTGAGAGGAAACCACCAACCCACATAGGAGTCCAGTTAAGGTCAGTATTGTCTCCCTGCCAAATAAATAAACTAAGAGTAGATAACCCTAAAGTAGTAGCAAAACTAATCCAAGTAAAGGGAACTGGATGTATACCTTCAAAACTTTTTTGTGCATTTACAGTATAGAGAGCATAAGCAAGTCCGGAAGCAATGCCAAAAATTACTCCAATTCCATTGTAACTATCGGATGTTGTCTGAGTATAAGGAATAGTCAGAAAAGTTCCAACTAACACAACTACCATTATCATCCAGCGAAACCTTGTAGGGGGAATACCTAAAAATACCCAAGAAAACAGCGAAGTGAATATTGGGTAAGTAAAAAACAGAGTTAAGGCAATTCCAGTTTGGATTAAACCTATAGATAGATAAAGTAGTGCTAAATAGAGAAACATCAACACTCCACCAAGGAGCGATCGCCCTAATATAGGACGCGCTTCATTATTTCCTAATGCTCGAATATCTTGCCAAGTAAGCGGGTAAAGTTTTGCCGCGAAGGATGCCATCAAAGGAACTACTAATACCATCCGCATAAACATTAGTAGAAAAGAATTTTGTAGGTTAGGTATAACAAATCCACCTGTGGGAAAAATCCCTAAAATTGTTTGTTCATTAAAAAGAATTCTGACAATAACATTTTGGAAACAAAAACAGAATGATGCAAGTAAAACAATAATAAAACCAAACATATAGCTGAAGTCAGAAGTTTGAAGTCAGAAGTCAGAAGTTAAATTCTTACTGTGACTATATTTGATAATTTGAGAATGTCTCGCCCTTAAGAGCAGGGTTTAAATAAAGGGCAGTTTTCGGACTTAAAAAAAGTAGGAGTCTATACTATACTATAAATTTTCTTGGACTCAACTAAATCAACTTTTTTACTCCCAATAAAAAAAATGCTATGTCTTTCATAAAAAGACACAGCTATTCTGAATAATTTAATCTTGTTTAAGCATTCAGCGGTCAGCTATTAGCTATCAGCTTCATTACCTTTAAATGCTTACGAGCTGGTTATTTTTGTTTGCGCTTTAAAACAGAAGCACCACCAAATGTACCTAAAGCTAATAAACCTAATATTGAAGTCGGTTCAGGAACAGGAGTTAAATTGATATTATCAAAATTCACATCACCAGAACTAGAAATAAAAATCTGATTAATTTCTTCAAAACCTTCTATTGGTAAAGTTTGAAAAGGTAAGGATATATCATTACCAATAGAATATTCTGTAAATTGACCAGACACTTGTTTTGTCGGGTCAAATGTTGTAGAGATTAAGATTTTAGTATCATCAGTTGTATAACCATCAATTGCTCTTTCATTATTCCGCAATTGATAATCTAAACTTTCTAAATTGAAATAACCACCATTTTTTGAAGTGATAAATACACCTAAAAGTCTTAAATCTGTGGGATCTTCTGAGTTAGAGCTAAAATGTTGAGCTTCATAACTGTTACGAGAATGAAAATGTCCAGTTTCACTAAAAAAAGCTTCGTCACTACCTATTTTCCGTGCTGAAAATGCTGCTACATTAAATCCATTTTCCATAAAACATTCAGCTTTAGTCAATGGAGAACTACAGGTATTCACATCGCTAGTATATATTTCTGCATCGAAAGTAATTGTTGCTGCTTTAGCTTCTGCACTACCAACTAAAAGCATAGCTAAAGTTGCAAAACAACCAATACCTGTAGTTTTCAAATTTTTGAACATAATATTATAGATGCCTAATTTAAGTAAAATTCCGGTTAAATATTAGCATCTATATCTTGAGAGGATAAGTGTCTTTACATAATATTTATCTATGACAAAACGTCATATTTGATAATAGTTAATATAGCTTTATTAAAAAAGCATATAATTGACTTTTGATATATTTTTTTTGATTTTTAAAACAAAGTAGGGATGTGCTATGGAAAATCCCTACAAGAGTTGTATTTTTTAAGTAGGTAGGTCTAGTTAAACGTTCAAAAAATTGTAGGGGCGGGTTCATTATTGAAAGTTTAATGCTCAACCCTTAAGATGAGATGAACCGGCCCTAATGCACAAAATTACCCATGTCAGCCCAGTAGAGTCAGAATAGAATTTCAAAGTTTTTGCTTTAGGATTACTGTAGATTAATATATCGACCAAGACAAGAAAAAACTTCCTTTTAGCCAATCCTATCTGTTATAAGAAGAGGTAATTATTAATTGTTAATTATTAATTATTGAACAAACCCCTACTCTTGTTTAACTAGGTAATTATTTGATATCTAAAATGACAAAAAATTAAAAGGATGACAAGAAATTAAATTTTGTCATCCTTTATTCTTTATACCCCCAAGGGAATTCGAATCCCTGTCGCCTCCGTGAAAGGGAGGTGTCCTAGGCCTCTAGACGATGGGGGCTTAGTTCTTTCTTTTAACCTTTATTAGGATAGCGAATTCCTAAATAAATGTCAAGGGGTATGAAAAAAAATTTTCTCCAGCACTATTTGGCCATATTCAAACCAAAGTTTGAACCTTTGAATCTCAACTAAATGCTCCGATACTATGAGTGCTAACCTAAAGCTAACAATGCACAGCCAGATTAACCTGCTGAGGGGGTATCTCCCAATGTCTACAAGAAAACCTGTAGATGCTTTTAAATACTTACGTCGCCTTGGTTATCGGCCGGCACAGAGGTTTTAATTACTTGACCATGCTAGGGATAACTTATCAGGATAGCGGTTACTTAGTGGCCTGGTTTGACACCACAAACTACTCTGTTTGTCATATTTTAGCATAATCTATACAACTCGGTCGGTATAACTATATCAATATATATATATGAATAAAAATTAGTAAATCAACAATAGTTAATTAACCTTCCTCCTTCTTCCTTCCTCCTTCTTCCTTCTTCCTTCTTCCTTCTTCCTTCCTTTCCACTAGATTCTCACTTTGCTTGCAAGGCCATCTGAGCCGAGATACCATCGTTCTGGTCTCCAAAATACCATAGAACAGCAGCAGCTTCAGCCCGACTCACTGTCTTATCTGGCCTAAACAATCTGGTATAACCAAAAACCCGACGAATATTAGAAAAATTATTCTCAGCATCTGCTAATACTGCTCTCAAAGCAGCAGGGTCAATTTTAGAAGTATCTTGAAAATCCCAAGCTGCCTTAACTTTCTCTATTGTCGCTTCTGGTAATGGTTGCCGAAAATCTAAAGGTACCTTCCAAAGAATTAAATCCTCACGAGTTAAAAAATCATCTGGGCGAAACTTAACCACATTAACATCCCCAGATAAAGGACTAGCAATTAAACCTGCTTCTGCCAAACCTTGAATTACAGCAAAGTCGGGGTCAGTTTTTGGCACATCCTCAAAAATTGGTTTTTCATTTGCTCTAGCTAATCGGATATGTTTAGCAGAATTATTAGCAAACATCTCATTATTTGCACTTACTAACCATCTAGCATATACACGCCGACTGACAAGATTTTGAGGTTCTAATATAGTTGTCGTATCGGGATTATCCTGATTATTGGTTTGTTCCTGCTGAAATACTCCCAGTTTGGCCAAATCTGTAATGTATGGACGTAATCCTGTTGGTACATCTCTGAGAGCTTTTTTTAATACAGGAGACTCTAAAGGTGTGGGGGTAGGAGTCGGCGGTATACCATCAGTAGGGAATGGTGTTGGTGTCGATAGTGCTGCTACTGCGGGAGTAGGAAATTCTTCTGGTGATACTGTGAGATTAGGCAATGGCTGAATTTCTGGTTGTGGAGTTGGTGGTAAAGTTGAGATGGCAGAAGGTTCAGATTTCTCCAGCAACTCGGAGTTAGGAGTTGGGGAGATTTCTGAGGGAATATCAGTTGGAAGTTGTACTGGTTTTTCTAATTGTTGGTCGTTTTGATTAGAGGTTTGATTTGATTGGTTAAAAGGAGGATTATTTTCTAACTCGGGGTCTGCTGCAAAAATTTCCTCTAGCTCTTTGTTGGCAGAATTATTGGCGCAACTACTTACGGAAACTAATAAACAAATAGTTAAACTAGCAAATATAAGGGATTTATTTAATAACATATTCAATTACATAAATTTAGTTGCTATTTTTAGGGAGGAAATAAAGACCTCCCCTTATCCTAAAAATGAAATTTTTTAGGTACTCTTTAATAAACTTATTGACTACTTAATAGCTACTGATGGACTATTATTCTTTTCTTCCTTTTTCTCTTCTTGTTGTTGTACTGATTCTTGCCCTTCTACTTGCTTGAGATGAATAGTATTTACTTTAGTAATAAAGCTAGCTATAGAATTTCTTGCCGTTTTGCAACGTTCTATTGGATCGGCAACATCATAAATTTTATAACTTGGATTTGTTCCTAAGAGAAATTTTTCCTGTTCCGCTTCTAAAAGTTCTACTACTCTATTAGCAGAAATCCAATTTTCTTGGAAAGGAAATGAAGTTACAACACTAGCAACAATAGAAGCGATCGCCGGACAAATTACAGGTAACCATTTCAACCAAACCTGGCCTGTTTCTAATTTATCAACCAGAACTAAAATTGGGGTAACTCCAGAAAAAACTATTGTTCCCAACTGTAAAATATAGTAGATATTTCTGGCTTTTTGGCGAGTTTTTTTATAGTCATCTATTAACTCTTGAGTATAATTTAAAGCTTTTTCTACAGCTTGAGTTATTTGAGTACCTTCTGGAGAATTTTGTAGTTGTAAGACACTACCATATAAGGTTGCTTTTTTAACTATATTAGAATCGCTTACTGTCTTGGTGTAGTTACTTTGTAATTGGTTATTTAGAAGCAACAAGAAAATAAACAAACTAATAGAAACTACTAAAGTGATGAGTAATTTAAGATTTTCTGGGAATAAATAAACTGTAATTCCCGACCCAACAGCAGTTGCCAAAGATAGGTATTCAAGTATTCTCAAAAGTGGTAATATGCCAGGACTAGGTGGTTTTGATTTATAAGTATCTACCTGGATACTTGTCTGAGAATCTATCATTTCAGAACTTGTCATACTTTAACTTGTTAGTTTGATAAATGGACAAAATAGACAATTCTATCTGAGGGAGGTTGCTAAAAAGCTACCCTAACATAATCTTACAATATACTATTCTTCAGTAAATAATTCATATTTATCTTCATATTTGTTTCTATTGCTGGGAAATTTTCTGCCATACTTTTGCCATTCCCCAAAAAATTACATCAGGTGCATCTATAACAGTTGCAGCTAACTCAGGAAATATTGTTTTAAAATGAGTCAGTAATATGTGGCGATCGCCTCCAGTCAATACTATTTTACTATCAGGAAATTCTTCTAGCCAAGATACAAGATAATTTTTCATACCTGCTAATATGGTATAAATTATCCCACTTTGAATTGCTGTTGCTGTTTGTTTTGACCACCTTGGAGGTAACTCTAAAGGTATATCAATTAATGGTAACATAGCTGTTCCCTTTGCTAAGGATGATAACTGTAACCTTAGCCCTGGTAAAATAGCTCCTCCCACTATTTTTTTTTCGAGGTCAGCACCAGTAAAGGTCATTGCTGTACCAGAATCTATGACTAATATAGGCCAACCCAAGTTTGTACCTGCACCCAAAACTGCTAAAGCTCTATCTATTCCCAGAGTAGGATAAAGTCCTTGCAGTGATAACTTATCTAGAGTAATCATATCAAACCTAGTATAAGTTTGCCAAAGTGCTGTTTGTTCGGGAACTACTGATGCTATTAACAAAGGCATCCCATAATTGAAGTTTATATTCTTACTTTTTAATATACTTTTGAGGCTTTTTTCTATTCCCTTTTCCTGATTTATATGAGATTTAACTTCCTTTTGTTGAAGATATTCAGTATCCCAAGTATTCTGAAGTATTGCACCCGCAAAATAACCAAAATGTAACCGGGAATTTCCAATCATTAAACCTAGCCATTCTTGATTTTCAGACATAGAAAAATTTAGTTAATTGATAGTCGCGACGATCTGATTTTTCTACGATAGTATAGAGCGTCGAAAGTTTCACTGTTTGTGTAGCAAAACAGCTTCTCAAGTTGCATAATGGGAGATACTTATACCGTTTCACGAAAGTCAAATTTTGAATTAACTATGACTAAGCAAAAAGTAGAAAACTTAGTAGTAATAGGTTCTGGACCAGCAGGGTATACCGCCGCCATTTATGCTGGACGTGCCAACCTCAAACCAGTTGTGTTTGAAGGCTACCAAATGGGAGGTATACCAGGCGGTCAACTAATGACAACTACCGAAGTAGAGAATTTCCCTGGTTTTCCTGAAGGAATTACTGGACCTCAACTAATGGGACGGATGAAAAATCAAGCAGTTCGATGGGGAGCAGAACTATATACAGAAGATGTTACTTCTGTCAACCTAACTCAGCACCCATTTACTGTTAAGTCAGAGGAACGGGAAATCAAAACCCACAGCATAATTATTGCTACTGGGGCGACTGCCAAAAGACTCAACCTCCCTAGTGAAGAAAAATTTTGGAATAGTGGTATTTCCGCCTGTGCTATCTGCGATGGAGCTAGTCCAGGTTTTCAAGGAGTAGAACTGGCAGTTATTGGGGGTGGGGATACGGCAGCAGAAGAGTCTATATATTTAACTAAGTATGGTTCTCATGTTCATTTGTTGGTACGCCGGAATCAGATGCGGGCAAGCCAGACGATGCAGGACAGAGTGTTGGAAAATGACAAAATTACTGTTCATTGGCAAACTGAGGTGGTAGATGTTTATGGTAAGAGTTGCTTGGAAGGGGTGGAGGTGAGAAATAGTCAGACTGGTGAACATAAGAAATTACCAGTTGGAGGTTTATTTTATGCAATTGGTCATACTCCGAATACTCAAATTTTTCAAGGGCAGTTAGAATTGGATGAGGTGGGTTATGTGGTGACTCAAGATCTAGTCAAAACTAGCGTTCCTGGTGTTTATGCTGTGGGTGATGTGCAAGACTATGAGTTTCGTCAAGCTATAACTGCTGCTGGTAGTGGTTGTATGGGGGCGATGTTGGCAGAGAAATGGTTGTCGTCAAAAGGTTTGGCACAACAGTTGGCTCCAGAAAAGAATGTAGAAAAGTCGCCGGAAGAATCTGAAAATGGATTGGTTGTTGATACTGTTGAGAGTTTTGAGCAGAATGCTACTCACCATCTGGGTGGTTATGCTTTACGTCGCCTTTACCATCAGAGCGATCGCCTAATTGTTGTGAAGTATTCTGCTCCTACCTGTGCTCCATGTCATGCTTTGAAACCTATTTTGGAGAAGGTGGTACAGGAGTTTGAGGGAAAAATTCATTATGTGGAGATTGATATTGAGGAAGATCCCGATATTGCTCAAAATGCGGGGGTCATGTCTACACCGACGATTCAGTTTTTTAAGGATAAGGGTTTGGTGGAACAGTTGAAAGGTGTGAAGCGTAAGAGTGAGTATAGAAAAGTGATTCAAAGTAATATTTAGGAGAATGTTGTAGTTTTGGAGTTTTCACTAATATTATGTCTGGTTGAAAAGTTATAAATAATTAGGTAGGAGTCAGGAGACAGGAGACAGGAGTCAGGAGAAAAGAATTTATCAACAGAAAGAAGTGTTTTCATCACTAATTATCTGGACATGGTATAACTATTTGTAGCAAACATCGATTGATTTTGTATTAGACCTCTCCAAACATCCCAAATAAAATCAATTATTATTGATAAATTATCAATTATTTTTTCCTATTACCTATTTTTTTGATCGAGAGTCAATTTCTGTTCATAAGCTCCTAAAACAGTATTATTTAGGGTTTGCTGAAAAAGTCTTATAGGTGAGGGTAGGAGTCAGGAGTCAGGAGTCAGGAGTCAGGAGGAATTGGGAATTTAGAGGAGGCTGGAGGAAACATCATCCCTTGATTTTTCTGCCTCGGATCAACCCAAAATCCTAACTTTTTGAGCTTTTTAGGACGAAAACCTTGTACTTTTTCCAGACCTAAAAATGCTGAAACCTTTACCTGTCAATGCTTTTAGATTTAATCAGCAAGCCCTATTTAAGATTTAATCAGGACTTACGCAAATATACTATATATAGAGTTCCAAAACCATAACGTTACAGTTTTTAACGCTATATCTGTGGTCTGGTGCGTAAGTCCTATTTAATTTAATCTATCTCTTTGTTTTTAGCAAGTTTTTTAGTCAAAATTCATAATTAAAAAGCCAAAAGCAAACAGAGGTTATAGGAATTGTAATAATATTATCTGAAAACAAGAATTGCTAGAATTGATGAAATTGGAAATTGCTGTACTCCAATTTTATAATTTTAGTTTTTCTAATCCTACCAATCTGACTTAATTTCTAGTCTTTTTCCTTACTTTACTTTAAAAATTCTTTATTCTTCAAAATTTATGCTAGAAATCGAAAAAATCCAATCCATTGCGAAATATTATTCCCCACAAGAACTTTTTGCTGCACTTGTTTGGCAACGTCAGTTTAATCAATTTGATGGAGAAGAGGTAATTAGAGATTTGATAAAAAATTCTACTTTATGGGCAAGTTTTTTATTCACAAAACCGATTTTTGCTCCCGATGAAAATGGCTTGAGTTTTAGTGGTTTAATTGATACACTTTTAGCAATGACTAACTATCGTCCTATGCCACATGAAAGTATAATTAACTTTGTATCTTATCCTGCTGATACACTTTATATCCTTACTGAAAATCAAGCAACAATAGTATCGTCACTTTTAGACTTGGGGAAAAAATGGCGTGCTGATGCTGTAGATATTATTGATGGCATAAATGAAGAATATGCTTTCAGACTTCAACGGTGTCTTAAAGCTCGATTAACAGAAACATTAATGAGCGAAAATAAACCCTACCAACGAGATGCTGTTGTTATTTCTTATTGGTGGGATTAAAATTTAATCAAGTCAGAATTTATATGAAATACGTTAATGTTTGCTACTAAAGATTGATAGGGAGATGGGGAGATGGGGTGATGGGGTGATGGGGGGATAGGGTAATGGGATGATTCGTATATTTGCAGAATTTTTTGTATTTCATATTTAGATAGGGGAGAAGAGTTCATTAATTGATAATTGATAATGGATAATTGATAATTACAAGAAGGTTAAAACCGTTCGGGAATTGAATATTGGGAAATTCAATATCACTTTTTTTCCCCTATCCAAGGGGAGGCTTTAAACCATAATTAATTAATTATGGCTCTCCTAGACTGGTTGTGGCTTCTTAGTAGTTTAAAGGACCTTAAACCCTTAAATAGCAGAGGATCTAACCAAATAAAAAGGAATTTTTGTTATAATTGCTTTTTTGTATGACCATAATCCTTGCATAGCAAGGTTTATGGAGTTCCTAAGTGTAGTAATTTATCATAGCTACCCTAGAAGAGCCGTAATTATTAATTGTTAATTGTTAATTATTAATTATTAATTAGTAACTCCACCCAACCTATTCCTTGATAACCAAAATTAAATAATTTAGGATGTAAAATTTCTGCTAAAATTTCCAAAGAATCTACTAACCTTGGTCCCGGACGATTGAAATAAGAATTACCATCAGTAATATAAACTTTTCCCGACTTAACTACAGGTAAATCTTGCCATTCTGAGCTTCTAATTAACTCCAAAGTATCTGAGCGAGTACGTTCCAAATCAAAACCACAGGGCATAAAAATTATTACATCTGGATTAGCAGTTAATAACTCTTCCCATTTTAACCAGGGAGAATGCTTTCCTATCTCTCCAAATAATGAGTTTCCACCAGCAAGTTTAACTAATTCTGGTATCCAATTTCCAGCAGCCATTAGTGGGTTACTCCACTCAATACAGGCAACTTTCGGAATATTATTAACTGGTAAATTTTGTGTTTTTTCCTCACAAGCTGCTACCCTTTTTTTCAACTGATAAATTACCGCATTCCCATCCACTCCTAAATTATTTGCTACTCGTTCCATATCTGCCCAAACTTCTGTCAATAAATTAGGCTCTAAAGAGATAACTTGAGGATGGCTTTTTGTTAAACTTTTGACTGCTGTTTCTACATCCGCCAAACTAACAGCACAAACATCACATTGAGCTTGAGTAATAATATGAGTAGGTTGTAATTTTTCTAATGTTTCTAGTTCGACACGATAGACACTTAAAGCAGACTGTAATAACTCCGTAGCGCGGTCATGAATTTCCCGACTACTACCATCAGGATTAAATTTAGGTTGAGTACAAACAGGTAAATTTTGAATTTCTGGAGGATAGTCACATTCGTGACTTCTACCAACAATAGCTTTCGTTAACCCTAATGCTGCAATAATTTCTGTAGCACTGGGAATTAGAGAAACAATCTTTAGTGGGTAATCAGTCATTATCTTCTGCTTCATAAAACTGATACAAAGCGTCACGTAGCGTGACAAATTGATGTTTACTTCCTGCTGTACGGACGTTGCATGCAACGTCCCTAAGGCCGTCGGCGGTTACTCATCCACAGGCATTGACGGGTTTTGCCCACCGCATCTTATCAGTCTACACTTACATTTAAGTCTTTGTCGATAAACATAACTAAAAAAGTCCTCAAACCCTTACTGCGCCGTTCGAGCGTAGCGAGCGGGATTTCTTGTGAGGTCTATGTCTATATAGATAGACACCCCAGAAATGTTACTTGCAGCGATTAGTGCAGAAGATACAAATTTCACCCTCCCTGCAAAGCCATGTGAAGAGAACTAGCGTATTAGATCGCGCTCCGTATCGCAAATTGTTAACTAAGTCGAAACTCCTGAGTACATGGCGTAGTCTTTTCTTAATAAAAAATTAAGAGTTTATGAGTATCTATTAGTATTAGTATTTTGGGAAAATAGTAACTAGAGCAAAAAATATAGCGTAGATACCCATAATGAATAATACCAAGCAATTGCTACAAGATTATACTAATGGTAACAGAAATTTTATTGCTACAAAACAGCAAGAAGTTGGCCTTGAAGGTATTAATCTCAGTGGTGCTGACTTTAGTAATTCCGATTTTAGTGATGCTGACCTGATGAATACTAATCTCTCTGGTGTGAATCTGAGTAATGCTAACTTGAGTGGGGCAAATTTGGTGGGGGCGAATTTAAGTGAAGCTAACTTAAAAGGAGCTAAACTGTGTGAAGCTAACCTGAGTAATGCTAACTTAAGTGGTGCTAATCTCTCGCAAATTGATGCAAATCGGGCTTTTCTTTTTGGTGCTAATCTTTCCCAAGCTAATCTAAATCGGGCTTTTCTTTTTAGTGCTAGTCTAAGTTATGCTTGTCTAATGCAGGCGAGTATGAAGTATATAAGTTTGATTGGTGCTAATCTGGTTGGTGCTGATTTGAGTCATGCTGACTTAACTGGTTCGTATTTAATTGTTACTGATTTGAGTAGTGCTAATCTTTCTCATGCTAATTTGAGTCTGGTCGATCTCAATAGTTCTAATCTCTCTGCTGCTGACCTGACCAAAGCCAATTTTAATGGTGCTGATTTGAGTAGTGCTAATCTTTCTCATGCTAATTTGAGTCTGGTTGATTTGAGTAGTGCTAAGTTAGCTGATGTAATTCTACCTGATGGTATTGACTACCAAACACTTTGTAAAAGTTAAAAAGTTATTCTGTTTCATGGATTTACTTGAGTGGCAAATATATTTTGCCCTATTTTTGAATACAGGGTGCATTCTATTAAATAGGATAACTGCCACTATACCTCGGCTACCCTAAACGCTTTGCAGGGTTGGATATTTGGGGGATGAATTGTAGTTTTAGAGAAAGAGGAATTCATTAATGGATAATGGATAATTACCTCTGGTTAAAACCGTACGGGAATTGAATATAAGAAAATATCCTAGCACTTTTTTTCCTCTTGAAAGGGGAAGCTAATAAAGCTGAATTATTTAATTAATAATTAATAATTAATAATTAATAATTATTCCGTAAAAGAAGGGATTTACCTTTTATTTTTATGCAAAGATTTATCCCTTGGTTGAGCAACCCCCGCTTTGCAAACTAAATACCAATCGCGTCTGTAGTATCAGCTCCCGCAAAGATAGCTGTGTTTAAATCTAGAGCATTAGTGCAGTCAGACTTAATCAATTGAGAGTTACTAAAGTCGGCATTAGTTACAGTTGCTCCAATTGCTCCAATTGCTATACCATCTATAAATGAAATGTTTTGTGCATCAACACCAGTCAATATCGCATTTGAGAGGTCTGCTTTATCTAGATTAGCAATAGGTGTACCTGCTGTAAAGAAATCAGCACCTGTAAAGTTAGTACCAATAAAGCTTGCTACCTCCAGACTAGCTCCACTCAGGTCTGCTCCTTGAAAATCAGTCAGCATATCTCCACTGGATTCCTTAAGGTTAGCTCCTGTTAGAATTGCAGTTAATTAGTTTGACAGTACGCGATCGCACATCAATTGATTGCTGTGCCATACTACTACCGTTATTGATATTACCTTAGCCAAATTGAAGCAAAAAAAATTGCCCCAACAGAATATATCTGCTAGGGAGGAAATCAAATAATTCAAGCTTTCAGAAACAAGAGGAAGAAAAAAATTCAACCGTGACTTCTCATAGGAGGTTGATTTTCTTGTAGTAGCTTGGAACTAATAAGATTGCTTCCTTCTACTACATTTTTGTCCCAATGATGGGATACTATCTTTGACTATTACCTAAGCATTTAAACCATTAACACGCTGACTAGCATAGGCATCCATACTATACGACGGAACTCGGTTGTTGTAGTCTAATCTATTGCCAGTCAAAGATTCAGATAAATTTTCAAAAGACTCAGAATTCCAGTTACGCTCGTGGATAGGCTTTGTTTGCTCGCCCAAGAAGTAAGCTTGACTTCCGATTACTGCAGCAGCTACCCAAGCGATTACGAATAGTGAGATTAAAATAACCATAATTTGCTTTTCCTTTACATTTTTTAACTTTACTGTAAACAAATGTAACAAGTTATTGCTTGAAGTGTCAAGTTAATGTATAGACGGCAAACTGAATAAAAAGCCATAGAAATCCACACCTGTTCATACTTGACATAAATTAAAAATATGATATATTTATTAGTTTTGGTGTAAAAATTAGGAGTCAGGAGTCAGGAGTCAGGAGTTAGGAGTCAGGGGGTAAAAACAGAAGCTGAAATATTACTTAAATATACTTAAACTTACTTTTTTGGCAAATTTTTAGTCGTAAATGGCAAAGCTTATGTCATACTTAAATTATTAGGTAGAGTTCCCACCGATTTTAAGCCTGTGGAGAAGATAAGTTACAGCCCATGGGGCAGTGGTCTTCATTGAAGCAGGAAGCTTGTCTCCAGAGCTGCTAACATCAGTTTGGGTAAGTTTGGGTAAGTTCA
>NZ_JAAHGT010000399.1 GCF_010672385.1 Okeania sp. SIO2F4 | reverse complement strand
CAACTCTGAGTTCAGCTATAACTTCATCAATACTTTGATAACGCTTTCTCCAATCATACAACACCATTTTATCCAGAACCCGACCTAAATCATCACTCACATTAACTTGATTTTTCCAAATAATTTCACCTGTTGAACGATCTGTAGGAAACTGATTTACATGAACTCCAGTTAATGCTTCAATACCCATCATTCCCACAGCATAAATATCGCTACAAAACCTTGGTTGACCTGCTGCTTGTTCCATAGGCATATATCCTGGAGTTCCCACTGCTATTGTTATACTTGCCTGACCTCCTCTAATAACAGTTAAACCTTTAATTTCTTTCACCGCCCCAAAATCTATTAATACAATTTTCCCATCAGATTTTCTCCGGATAATATTCTGAGGTTTCAAGTCACGATGAATCACATTTTGTTGATGCACATATTTTAAAACTGACAAAATTTCAGTTAATAATTGAACAGTTTGATTTTCTGTAAATCTACTCCGATAATAAATCTCTTTTGTTAAATCATTACCTTCAATAAATTCTTGAACTAAATAAAATTGCCCACCTTCTTCAAAGTAGGCAAATAACTGAGGAATTTGCTCGTGTTTTCCCAGACGATGTAATATTTTTGCTTCCTTATCAAATAATTTTTTAGCCTCTTGAAAAACTTGGGGACGCGGGTCTGATGGAGTTAGTTGTTTAACCACACATTGAGGATGATTAGGTAAATCTAAATCAACTGCTAAATAAGTAGTTCCAAACCCACCCTTTCCTAACTCAGAAATAATTTGATAACGATGCCTAAGTATTCTGTTAGTCATTGTTTCTTTGAGAAAGTTAATTTTGATCTTTTACATCAGCTTGTATAGGCTAATTTCCCTTTATTTAAGGATATTAAAAATGAAGAATTTTGATAATTAAGAAACTGTTTGTAAACTCAGAAAAACCTCTCTCCAAACCTCTCCCCTGCAAGGGGAGAGGCTTTGAAACCCTAATTCCCTTGTAGGGAAGGGGGCAGGGGGATTAGGTTTGCCCGGATTCATTCCATTCTCCAAACCTCTCTCCTACAAGGTGAGAGACTTATTAACCCCCATTCCCTTGTAGGGAAGGGGGGCAGGGGGGTTAGGTTTGCCCGGATTCATCGGTTCCACGCAGCACTTCTCAAACAAATTCTAGAAAATATACACATCAATATTGAGTAGGGGCGGGTTTAACCGAAAACCTTCACTTAAGCGCCATCTAATTCTCAAAACCCGCCCTCTTAATATTAAACATTACAAAAATTGTAGGAGCGGGTTTAACCGAAAACCTTGACTTAAGCACCATCTAGTTCTCAAAACCCGCCCTCTTAAATATTAAACATTAAAAAAATTGTAGGGACTGGTTTAACCGAAAGTCTTGACATAAGAGCCATTTAGGGGGCGGGTTCATTTAATCTGGTGGTAAATATCATTAATTTAACGCGGAACCCACCCCTACTATTCCAACATTTTAGATGTGTCGGTCTACTACGCCTCAAAATCTAATAGTTTGCCAAGATAAGAGAAAATTAATACCAGGGGTAAGTTAATAAACTGTCCCTAAAATTAGTAAACTTGTCCAAAATTCTCAGATACTAGATTTATAACCAAATAGTTTTAGGAAGTAGACAATGACCACATCTACAAAATCTCCCACCTCTCCCAACTCCTGGCCAATGAGCGATCGCGAACGTGCCAATCTCCAAACAGTCACTCTCTACGACTCTGTTCAATCTCTCTCGGAAATATGGCCATTGGCTGCCAAACACTTCGGCCAAATTACTGCCCTTCACGACCCCCACGTTACACCAGAAGTAAAATTTACCTACGAAGAACTTAACCAACAGATTCAAAAGTTTGCTGCTGGTTTACAAGCATTGGGGGTTGTCTCCACAGAAAAT
Organism: Okeania sp. SIO2F4; assembly: GCF_010672385.1. GTDB lineage: Bacteria > Cyanobacteriota > Cyanobacteriia > Cyanobacteriales > Microcoleaceae > Trichodesmium. Next base: position 6,493 of record NZ_JAAHGT010000399.1, on the reverse strand, counting down.
GGCACATCTTTACCACCTAGAGTGGCCTTATTTGCTGATAATAGCCCCCGGTGGATGATTGCCGACCAGGGTATTATTATGGCGGGTGGAGCAGATGTAGTTAGAAGTGGAACTGCAGATATAGAAGAACTGATTTACATTCTTCAAGATAGTGGCAGTATTAGTTTGGTCGTAGAAAATTTGGCCTTGTTACAGAAATTGAGCGATCGCCTACAAGACCTACCTATACATTTAATTATTCTCTTATCTGAGGAAGACCCAAACTCTGACGAAAATCTACCGGTGGTCAAATTTTCCCAAGTTATTGCCACAGGAGAAGAACGTCCCCTCAAACCAACAAACCAAAATCTGGAAACTCTAGCTACCCTACTCTACACTTCTGGCACCACTGGCAAACCCAAGGGAGTAATGTTAACCCACGGCAACTTGCTCCATCAAATCAATAATATTGGTGTATATTTACAACCACAACCAGGAGAATGCACCTTAAATATATTGCCAACTTGGCATACTTTTGGTAGAACAGGAGAATATTTTTTCCTCTGCCAAGGTTGTACTGCAATTTATACTAATAAGCGTTATCTGAAAAAGGATTTCCAAGAATACAAACCCCATTACGTTATTAGTGTGCCCAGGGTTTGGGAATTAATTTATGACGGAGTACAAAAACAGCTCAGGGAACAACCAGCAAGTAAACAAAAATTAGCCAACTTTTTCTTCAATATAAGTGAGCAATACATCACAGCTCGGCGTATTAGTCAAGGGTTAGTTTTGCAACTTGACCAACCATCTCAATCTCAGAAATTACTGGCAACTTTAAAGAGTTGGGTATTATTGCCTCTTCATACTTTAGGAGAAAAAATTGTTTATCAAAAAATCCGTCAAGCTACGGGAGGTCGGTTAAAGTTTGCCGTAAGTGGGGGTGGTTCCCTAGCAATGCACTTAGAAAATTTCTTTGAAATTGTTGGTATAGGTTTATTAGTTGGATATGGTTTAACGGAAACTTCCCCAGTTTTGAGCGCTCGACACCATTGGGAAAATCTGCGGGGGTCTTCTGGAAGACCTATTCCAGGAGCTGAGATTAAAATAGTTGACCCAGAAAGTGGCAAAACTTTACCTCCTGGGGAGAAAGGTGTGGTTTTGGCGCGGGGGCCACAAATTATGGTGGGTTATTATCAAAATCCTGAAGCGACTAAGAAAGCTATTGACTCGGAGGGTTGGTTTAATACTGGCGATATTGGTTGGATGACTCCTAGGAATGATTTAGTCTTAACGGGACGAGCAAAAGATACAATTGTTTTGACTAATGGGGAAAATATTGAGCCTCAGCCTGTTGAAGATGCTTGTGCCCGTAGTCAATATATAGAGCAAATTATGTTGGTGGGGCAAGACGAGAAATTTTTGGGTGCTTTAATTGTGCCTAATATTGAGGCTGTGGAAGACTGGGTTATCCAATCTAATCCTTCTAAGTCTGAAGCGGATATTAATTGGGAAAGCCAGGAGGTTCAAGAGTTATTCCGTCAAGAGTTGAATCGAGAGGTAAAAAATCGCCCTGGATATCGGCCAGATGACCGTATTGGCCCTTTTCGCTTGATTCTGGAGCCATTTACGATCGAGAATGGGATGACAACCCAAACAATGAAGATTAAGCGTCCTGTTGTTACGGAACATTACCGCGATATGATTAACAGAATGTTTGATTGATGATTCTTAAAGAGTTAAACGTTTCGCTGCGCGACATGAAAAGGGAATGGACTTGCCTGAATTGCGGTACGTTCCATGATAGAGATGTCAATGCTGCTGTAAATATTCTCAGTGTAATTCAACCAAAAATCAAAGTTGAAATAGTCAAAAAAACAGTAGTAGAAAATCCAGTCCAACTATCACTTTTCCTTAGCGTTAGTGTTAGCGTTAGCGAGAGCTACCGTAGCAAGAGGCAGCTCCTCTGTTAGCGCAGCTCCTCCGTTTGCGTAGCATTCCGAAGGAAAGGAGGCAAGAGGCAGCTCCTCTGGAGGAGGCTGTAGTCGCGGGCGGGGCAGTCCGAGACAGTTAAACGGACACGGAGCCGACGTAATTCTACTTGTAAATAAAGTAGTTGATGGCAATGATGTGTCAACCCGCTCTGAATCTTTCATACAACTTAGCTTGTTTGATTGATGGATGGGAATCCCGCAGCATAATCTGTGATTTGGTGTCGGGAGGATGTTAACTTAACTAGATGATCTGAAATCTTAAGGTCTCCAATCAATTTTCTCACGCGTATTTGTAAACACAAAAGAAACTGACAAGAACAATTTTATGGAGTATTCTCAAACACAATTACTTCTAAAGCGAGCGATTAATGTTAAAGTAGTCGTTACTCCACGCTGGAAAGAAGAAGCTCAACAACAATTACAAAGTCAAATTAATAATTTAGATAGCGAATTACAAAGACTGGAAATGCAAGGGCAACGAATGATTTCTGAAATTCAGAAGCAGAGCGTACAACCTCCTGGTCCCCAAGTACAACAGCAGATTGATAATATTCAACTTCAGGTAAATCAAAAGAAAAATGAGCTTTTGGAGCAGAAAAACCAAGCTTTACAACAATTACAACAAGTACAAACATTAGAATTAGAACAACAAGTTAATCAGGGTCAAATTGAAGGTGTATTTACTGCGGATATTGGAGATAATTTGATCAAAAAAATGCAAGTAGAAATTCTGCTCCGGGATGGAGTAATTGAAGAAGTGCGAGGTGACGTTTAAAGAGAACAAAGAAGTCTAGAGAAGGATTTTTGATAGGGATATAAGGATGATTAAGAAAAAGAAAAAATTGTATCTAGTAAATAATTAAATATGGGTAATTGATACTAGATTGGTTCTTAATTGGTTCTTACATTCATGAATCCCCCACTCATTAATTCTCACTCCTGACTCCTTCTTCTATAGAAGCCCTGAAGGTATCTCCATAAAAGAGAGAATAGGGAGAAGTAATTGATAATTTATGGGTAATAATTGATTGGATTTGGGATTTTCGGAGTGGTCTAATACACCCCATCTCCCCACATTCCCCACACTCCCCACCCCCCATCTCCCTATATTTAAGTACACAAATAGATACGCTTAGGGGTTCTATAAGCACCACGCAAATATGTGTTTGACATTTTTAAATGCTTAAAATCAGTCAGGGATTACTTCTGATTTATGGCTTCTAAACTTATCACTTGCGCGTAGCACTATAGAATCTTATCTAAACAATTTGTCCACAAAAAAAACGACGGAAAACTAACATGATTAACGATGTATTTATGCCTGCCCTGAGTTCCACTATGACGGAGGGTAAAATTGTTTCTTGGCAAAAATCTCCTGGTGATTGGGTGGAAAAAGGCGAAACAGTAGTGGTCGTAGAATCGGACAAAGCAGATATGGATGTGGAGTCCTTTTCCTCTGGATATTTGGCCACAATAGTTGTTGCGGCCGGAGATGTTGCTCCAGTAGGTTCTACGATTGCTTTATTGGCTGAAACTGAAGCAGAAATTGAACAAGCTAAACAGCAAGGCGGGACTACAGCAGAGAAAGAAACTACTGCTGCTAATGGTTCTAGCTCTGCAACTGCAGTTCCCACAGCTCCCGCTTCTATAGCAACAGAAGTCCAAGACAATTCCAGTCGTCGTAATGGACGGGTTATTGCTTCTCCTCGTGCTAAAAAATTGGCCAAAGACTTGAAGGTGGATTTGAGTACCCTAAAAGGTAGCGGTCCTCACGGTCGTATTGTAGCAGAGGATGTGGAACAGGCAGCAGGTCAAACTTCTAGTTCCGTAGCTGCACCAGCAAATATTCCTACTCCTATTATTCCTACTCAACCATCTATTCCAGCACCTCCACCAATACCATCTGCGCCTCCTGGGACCGTAACTCCTGGGCAAGTTGTGCCGATGAATACTCTGCAAAATGCAGTGGTGCGAAATATGATGGTAAGTCTATCTGTGCCTACTTTCCATGTTGGTTATACTATAACCACAGATAATTTAGATGGGTTTTACAAACAGATTAAGTCTAAGGGTGTGACAATGACTACTATCTTGGCAAAAGCAGTGGCAATGACTTTACAACAACATCCTTTGCTGAATGCTGCTTATGTGGAGCAGGGTATTCAGCATCCTTCGGGGATTAATATTTCTGTAGCGGTAGCAATGCCAGATGGTGGTTTGATTACACCAGTATTGCAAAATGCTGACAAGATGGATATTTATTCTTTGTCTCGTACTTGGAAAGGTTTGGTAGATAGAGCGCGGGCAAAACAGTTGCAACCAGATGAATACAGCACCGGTACTTTTACTCTTTCTAATTTGGGAATGTTTGGGGTAAATACGTTTGATGCTATTTTACCACCTGGTCAAGGTTCGATTTTAGCTATTGGTGCATCTAAACCTCAAGTAGTGGCAACTGCTGATGGGACGATCGGAGTTAAGCGACAAATGCAGGTGAATATTACTTGTGACCATCGAATTATTTATGGTGCTGATGCTGCTGCTTTCTTGCAAGATTTGGCGAAGTTGATTGAAACTAACCCGCAGTCTTTGACTATGTAGTTGATGGGGTGATGGGGTGATGGGGTGATGGGGTGAAGAGAATTTTTCAAGCTTCTTCCCATATTTCTTCTTCCCACCTCCTGATGACTACTCAAAAATTTGATCGAGGCATAGATTTAGAATTTTTAACTTCAGGAAAAAATTAATTAAACAAGAAACCGGGTTTATTGCCCTGATTATTGTTTTTCCCTCTCACAAAATTTCCTTAATAAACTAGAGGTTTCTGCGTAATTCTTAATACATTTTTAACTTCCAGGAAAAAATCAATTATGAAAGCAGTTTTAATGACATCACCAGGGGCACCAGAAGTTTTACAAGTACAGCAGGTTGCTGACCCTGTAATTGAAAATGATAGAGAAATATTGGTTCGTTTAAAAGCTGCTGGGGTAAATCCTATTGATACTAAATTACGCACTCGTGGCACTTTTTACCCAGAGCAAATGCCAGCTATTTTAGGATGTGATGGAGCAGGTATTGTGGAAGCTATTGGCAAAAATGTACAAAAGTTTCAAGTGGGAGATGAAGTTTATTTTTGTAATAGTGGTATTGGATTAACCCCTGGAAATTATGCAGAATTAGCTGTTGTGGATGAAAGATTTGTAGCGAAAAAACCAAGTTCTTTAAGCTTTGTTGAAGCTGCTGCTGCACCGTTAGTTTTAATTACTGCTTGGGAATCTTTGTATGACAGAGGAAAGTTACAAGCTGGCAGAAAGGTGTTAATTCATGGTGGTGGAGGGGGTGTCGGTCATGTGGCTATACAGTTAGCAAAATTACAAGGTGCTGAGGTTGCTACTACTATTAGTTCAGAAGAAAAAGCAGATTTTGTTAAAAGTTTAGGTGTAGATTTAGCGATTTTTAAGAATACAGATTTTGTGCAAGTTGTTTTAGATTGGACGAATGGAGAAGGGGTAGATTTGGCTTTTGATACTATTGGCGGAAAGGTTTTTTATGATACTATTCCAGCAGTGAAAGTTTATGGCGATTTAGTGACAATTTTAGAGCCAAATTATAGCTTGGGAAATTTGAAAGTTGCTAGGCAAAGAAATCTCAGAATAGGGTTAGAATTAATGTTAACTCCTATGATGAAAGGATTGACGGAAGCTCAAGAAGATCAAGCTAAGATTTTGCAGCAATGTGGGCGGTTATTTGACCAAGGAAAATTAAAGATTCATATCAATAAAACTTTTCCTTTAGATGATGCAATAGAAGCACATCGAATGTTAGAAGGGGGTTCGATGATTGGTAAGATTGTTTTGACTATTTAGGGCTTAAATAAGGAAGATGGGGAGATGAGGGGATGGGGAGATGAGGGGATGGGGGGATTAGTAAGTAGCACAAATTTTGGCGTTGGTAATTGGGGGGATGATTTTCTACTAGGGGTGATACCCATCACCGAATAATTAATAATTAATAGTTAATAATTAATAATTAAGAGTTGATAGTCAATTAATTATTCATTCAATAATTCACGCCTTGAAGCCTCTCCTTGGATAGGGGATAAATCAACAAAATTCCTTTTAGTCAATCCTATCCGTTTTAAGAAGGGGTAATTATTAATTATTAATTGTTCATTGTTAATTGCTGAATTACTCTAGTTCAATATCTTAGAGGTATTAGAGACAGATTACTCTTAAAGTTTCATATCTTGATTTACCAACGCCCAATTGTTTGTATTTCATATAACTATTTAGCTATAAGCATGAAAAAAATGTAGGGATGTTTAATGAAACATACCTACAAAGGTGTGAGAAAAGGTTGATTTATTTGCTGGAGATATGGATTAACAATGAATTAGGGCTTGCTCATTAAATCTAAAAGCATTGATAGATAGAGGTTTTAGGCTCAAAAAAGTCTGGCTTTTTAAGCTTGAGCAACGAGAAAGTTAGAGTTTTGAGCCTAAAACCTCTATCTATCAATGA
>NZ_JAAHGT010000398.1 GCF_010672385.1 Okeania sp. SIO2F4 | reverse complement strand
CTCGGCATATCCAATCAACGAAGACAGCGGTCGGAAAGCGGAGCATGACCTTAGGATGGGATGGCGAGGTCTCCTCGGCATATCCAATCGACCAAGAGAGCGGTCGGAAAGCGGAGCATGAGTAGGATGGGATGGATGGGTTACCTAACCATATCCAATCTCCCCTTGAGAACAAAAAAATTTCTTTTAACCAATCCTCTTCTTAAAAATTAAGAGGTAATTATTAATTATTAATTGTTAATTATTAATTATTGAATACCTAGGAGACTAATTAATAAATGAAATGACTGCTATAGCGGTTTTCATATCAAATTAGATAAATATTTTCTCTATTCAGTATTCTCTCTTCATCTGTTCCCTAAAATACAAAAATTGTTTATTTTTGCAAGGGTGAGAATCCCTATATATTTTATTCATTTATGAAGAAATATTTTTCCAAATATTCCCAATTTTGATAACCATATTCCTCTCGCAAAGCATCTTTTAAATTAGCATCTATAACTAATTCTTCATCTTCACTATCTTGGAATAAACATCCATGAGAAAATATCTTTTGTTTATCTGCGAGAGTATCTATTAAACTGGCAATAGAGTAATGTTCTTTTACCCATTCAATAGGACTAGGTATTTCAGAACTAACATTTATCGGATAATTAGTGATAGCTTCCATAATTTTATCTAAGTAAAGACCCTGAATGTCAATCAATTATTTAATATATCTACATCATCTGATGATTGATAGACTAATTTCAGTGAAGCTAGTCAACCAGATACTGTGACAAATTTTTGTGTGTTTAGTGATTTAGATCAACTCGATCATATGGTCACTTGTAAGCCTAGGGATGTTTATTTAAGATAGGTAGTATTTGAGAGCTAGATAAAATGATTCAAAATATATTCTATGGCTATGGACAGTATTTTTATTCAAATAGTTGCCTATCGCGATTTAGAATTGGTTCCCACTATTAAAGAGGCGATCGCCCACGCTACTCATCCCGAACGTCTCACTTTTGGCATTTGTTGGCAGTATGGTACGGATGAGGAAAAGGACTATATTGGTAAACTTAAAGGTATAAAAAATTGTCGTATTATTGTAGTTACTGCTGCTCAAGCTCGTGGTGTAGGTTGGGCGAGGTCTCTGGTGCAGAAGTTATGGCAAAAAGAGGAATATACTCTACAAATTGATGCCCACATGAGATTTTTGCCCGGGTGGGATGTGGAATTAATTAAAATGCTGAAAATGTGCCCCAGTGAAAAACCGCTTCTGAGTACCTATCCTCCTGCTTACAAACCTCCGAGAGAATTGGTTGGGGATACACCGAGTCGGTTAGAGCCAAATAAATTTGGAGATCCTGGTACTTTGACTTTAAGAGGAATAGGGGATTTGAGTAAATGTAGCATTCCACAATTAGGAGCTTTTGTTGCGGCTGGATTTATTTTTGCTGAGGGGAAAATTATTGAGGAAATACCTTACGACCCGGAGATTTATTTTACTGGAGAAGAGGTATTATTTGCTGCTAAAGCTTGGACGAGGGGATGGGATATTTATCATCCTAATCTGAGTGTTTGTTGGCATTTTTATAATACAGGTAAAAAACGGGTTGTACATTGGGAAGATCATCAAGATTGGTGGGTGCAAAATAAGGTGTCTGAGTCTCGTTTTCGTCAGATTTTGGGAATGGAAACTCCAACAGAAGATTTTGGAATTTATGGGTTAGGAAATGTCAGAAGTTTGGCAGAGTATGAAGCATTAGCAGGTGTGAATTTTCAGGAGCGTTGGTTTATTCGTTTTATTTAGAATTGAGAATTGAGAATTGAGAGTAGTAGGTAAACCATGAATATTTTTGCCAAATTTCGGAGTATAAGTTCAAGAGGTTTTTCTAGAGATGGCAGAATTTTTTTAACTAAAAGGGAATGGAATTTGGCAAAATTTTTACCTTTGATAGAAATAGGAAAGTTGTCACCAATGGTAGTAGGTAAACCATGGATATTTTTGCCAAATTTCGGAGTATGAGTTCAGGAGGTTTTGCCAAAGATGGCAGAAATTTTTTTAACTAAAAGGGAATGGAATTTGGCAAAATTTTTACCTTTGATAGAAATAGGAAAGTTGTCACCAATGGTAGTAGGTAAACCATGGATATTTTTGCCAAATTTCGGAGTATGAGTTCAGGAGGTTTTGCCAAAGATGGCAGAAATTTTTTTAACTAAAAGGGAATGGAATTTGTGAAATTTTTTACCTTTGATACAGACAGGAAAGTTGTGAGGATAGTAATAGGCAAACCCTCAATATTTTTCCCAAATTTCGGAATCTAACAGGAGGAGGTTTTGCCAAAGATGGCAGAAATTTTTTTAACTAAAAGGGAATGGAATTTGTGAAAATTTTTGCCTTTGATACAGACAGGAAAGTTGTCACCAATAGTAGTAGGCAAACTATGAATATTTTTGCCAAATTTCGGAGTATGAGTTCAGGAGGTTTTGCTAGAGATGGCATAAATTTTTTGAGTAAAAGGGAATGGCATCAAAAGTCAGAAGTTAGAAGGAAGTTCGCCAACTACAACTGTGAGAATTTTTCGCTATTAATTTTATTTGTATCAGATGCTTGATAATATTTAGCCACCCTACCACTTCAGAAAAAAATGTAATTAATTCTCAAGCTAATAAATCATCTACTGCCACACTAAAACCTATTAAAACTTTGTGAGTAGTAACAACTTGACCAGAAGTAAACATTAAACTTTGATTTTCAGTAACTATTATTATCCATTTACTCTCAGGAAAAACTAACCAAACTTCTTCGCCACCAGACTCTAAATATTCTTGAGCTTTTAACAAGACATTTTCAGCTAAATCTGTAGGAGAAATAATCTCTGCACTTAAAGGAAAACTCTGAGGCAAAGTAGGATAATTTCCATACTGTGAAACTAACTAAGGAGTACGATAAGCAACATCAGGTGATCGCCCTTGTTTATTGGTACGGCAAGGTACATTTGTATAAACTTCTCCACTTTTTTGACTGGCATTTTTATAGTTATCCCAATAACTACCAAGCTTCAATTGAATTTTTCCATGTCTTGATGTCGCGGCGTTTTTTTCTATTAATTTGCCGTCTACCCATTCCATTTTTTCAGGAGGATTTTTTGTGAATTCTTCTAAGGAGATATTCTGATTGATGAGAGTAGAATTTATCATAAGTTAGGAAGGAAGTAAGAAGGAAGAAGGAAGAAGGAAGAAGTAAAGTAAGGGTATAGCTGAGAAAATATGTCAGTTTTTTTGAAGGAATGAAAAAGTAAAAAGCAAGAATATGAGATTGTATTGATAGTAGAGTTTAACATCAATACCCGAATCAAATTATCGTGCTATTTTCCGTCTTTTTCTAGCTTCTGTTTTCCATATATTGTACCTGTACCTTCAATTATTCCTAAACTCTCTATTTTTGAAGATCCTTGTATATTTATATTGTACTTAGCTCTTTGAGTTTTACTGATTTGGAAAGGCAGTATTAGAAGCTCTGTAATTTTTTTAGAAAAAGTACCTATATCTCGAATAATAATTACAAATATGACTAATTTTGCCAAAAAAGCGAGAATGCCACCGGACAAAGGAATCAATTCCAAGATTTGTGGAAGAGTAAAAAACAAAATCAAGAAGGTGACAAAATTCATAATTCTCTAAATTTCATCTCTCTCTCGTTTATCTGTTTTTTGAGTAAGGTCAACTTTACTATTATCTTGATTTGAAACAAATAATTTTGGTTCTTCATTTTGCTGAGTTAATCTTCCCGATAAAAATCGAAATCCTGTTTGACATTTCGGTAAAATTTCTCTGATTAAATACCTTTTTTTTACTTCACCTTGCTTAATATCCTCTATCTTAATTTCCTCTATACCCATTGAATTATCATTCAAAGGTGGCTCGAAAAATTGTTCTAAAATTCCAACGTTTGTAGAAATAAACTAAAAAGTAATTTCTTAATTTTTAACTACCTTTCTGCCAGTATTTTGAATATTGCAAGACATGAGATATAAATCTGCAAGCTCGTAATTTTCACCATAAAGGATACTAATATTTTTCTGACCTATATCTTTTTTGAAGTCTAAAATAGTCGATGTATTTGTTGTAGAGGAAAGCTCCATTGCCTGGTATTGACGTTGCTTGTTTGATGATAAATAATTAAATAGCGCTACTGAAAAACTAGAGATAATAGCGATAGCAACCTTTTGCCAAAAATCACTATTCTTTAATAGTGTTTGAATTGCTGTCAGATATTCGTTTAAGTTATTCATTGAATAATCTCCTTATTTTTTTTAATAAAAATGATTAATTTGAGAGACTGTTTGTCAAATAAATATTAAGAGAGCATCACTTGTGGCTAAAATCTAAAAGCGGTAATACTTCAAGGGATTGAAATTTGGTAGATAGAGAAGTATTCAATACATATATTCCTAGATTTTTCTTCACAATATTTGTCTTGATTGTTTTCTCCTTATTCCCTATTCCCTATTCCCTATCTCCTTTTTATATTTCCTGATACATTCAATCTCTGAGTTTCTGAATTTGTAATATTAAGTTTTCCCATTTTAATTAATGTCATATTAAAGTTCGTAGTAGGGCTTTAGCCCGATTTATTTTATTCCTAGGGCAATACTACAAACAAAAACTTTTTTATCACTTATTATCCGAACATTTTACCCGCTAATAGTATACCTGACTAAGATGAAATTTGCTATAACTGATAACTGATTATTCACTATCTAGTAGGGAAATATTGATAAGAATGAATAGTTATAGTTAAAGTTCGTAGTCGGGTTTGGGCGGTAAGATAAATCGGGCTAAAGCCCTACTACAAACCAATTTATACTTCCAAAATATTCACAAGAATGAATAGTTATAGTTAAAGCTTGTAGTCGGGTTTGGGCGATAAGATAAATCGGGCTAAAGTCCTACTACAAACCAATTTATAGTTCCGAAATATTGATAAGAATGAATAGTTATAGTTAAAGCTTGTAGTCGGGTTTGGGCGATAAGATAAATCGGGCTAAAGCCCTACTACAAACCAATTTATAGTTCCGAAATATTGATAAGAATGAATAGTTATAGTTAAAGTTCGTAGTCGGGTTTGAACAGTAAGATAAATTTGGCTAAAGCCCTACTAAAAACAAATTCCTAGTTCCGAAATATTTACAAGAATGAGCAGCAATATTAGCAGCATTTGCCAAAGCTTCTGTAAATTCCCTATCAAAAATATAGTTACAAAATGCTCCATGAAAAATATCACCTGCACCTAAAGTATCAACAGCATTAATTTTCGGAACTTCCACATTACCAAACTTACCTTGACTAAAATATTTGATAGGTTTTTCTCCTTGAGTAATGGCAATATGTGGAATATTTTTATTTGCTAAATAGGCAAAAACTTCTTCTTGACTTTCACAGTTAGGAGGATAAAAATTAGCCGAACAAATAGCATAATCAACAAAAGGTAAAATTTCCTCAAATCCAGGTTTCCAACTACCTCCATCTATAACAATAGGAATATTTTTTGACTTAGCAAGTTGAGCAACTTCTAGACTTGCTGCCATTTGATGACCGTCAATTAAAACAATATCAATATTATCAATAATTTCTGGGTAAATTAATTCTTTTGAGACTTGAGATTTAACAGCATTAATAGAAATAACTGCGCGATCACCTGTATCTTGAGTAGTAATAATTGATGAAACTGGTGGTGGTTCAGAACGATTTTTATCTAAGTCTTCTATTGTGACATTATGCTTTTCTAAATCTGCTTTAATTAAATGAGTTATCGGATGATTTCCTAACCCACAAATAAGAATTGTTTGATTATTAAAGTAGCTAAATGTTACCGCAGCATTTGTGGCAGGGCCTCCGGCAGTAACAGCATAATTAGCAGCAACAACTTTTTGATTTTTATCAGGATAAGTTGCTGTGAGATAAACTAAATCTAAGGTAATTAATCCGACAAATAATCCAGTTTTAGTCATGTTTTTTAAAGTAAGCATTCAGCGGTCAGCAGTCAGCTATCAGCTATAGCCATCCTATTTTATTCCTGTCAAAAATATTAATGCTTTTTAGGGAACAGGGAATACTTAACTCTTAACTGGTAAGAGTTTCAGTTTTTTTATTTACTTTTTGATTCCCCGCAACCTATGCGCGGATTGCTATATGAGTTATTAACTCATTATAATGCGGATAATTTTTACTCTCTTTAAAGAAGTTTTCAGTAGTCATAAATTAGCAATCATTATGATTATTTTTTTTACTTTATAAAGGAATTTTAACCCCTCCTAAACCATCCTACTTACAACTGTTTTCAGGTTAGTCAATCACATTAAAAAAATGATAATCCTGTAGTAACATTGCATACAACGTCACTACTTTGTGGTCTACGAATTATCTAGAGAAATTATTATACTGGTGAAGTACAAAGTTATATATAATAGATTATTAGTCCTAAATATATAAGGATATTAGTTAGTATATAGCAATCTTAAATAGGTTATAAATTTTATCGTAGGGGTTTGGTCTCCAAACCCAAGCGCAAATGGGAAGTACAAAGTTCTACATAATAGAGCGATAGTCCTAAATATCTGAGAATATTGTTTGGTATACTATTTCTTAGGTTACTGAGGTATAGTCATTTTAAATAAGAATGAAACATTTTTTTAGCTGAAATCCTTTGACAGAAAGAAACCCTTGTCTCAGTCTAAACTGAAATGACTATACAGTTGTTTTTATTCTTTTCTATTGCTACCGAACCGAAATTACTACTCCCCTACTCCCCTACTCCCTACTCCCTAAAAAAGTGAATAATTTAGGAATTCCTAGAATACCATCTCATTTAAAACTACGACCCTATCAACAACAAGCTGTTAATAATTGGTTTGCTAATCGAGGTAGGGGAATTTTAAAGATGGCAACTGGTACTGGTAAAACAATTACTGCTTTGGCGATCGCTACTGAACTTTATCAAAAAATTGGTTTACAAGTATTAATTGTTGTTTGTCCTTATCGTCATTTAGTAACTCAATGGGGAAGGGAATGTGAAAAGTTTTCTCTCCAATCAATTCTAGCTTTTGAGAATGTAAATATTTGGCAAAATCAACTTTCTACTACTCTTTATAATATTCATTCTGGTCATCAAAATTTTATTTCTATTATTACTACTAATTCGACTTTTATCTCGGATAGTTTGCAATCTCAGCTTAAATATTTTCCGGAAAAAACTTTGATTATTGGGGATGAAGCTCATCATTTAGGTTCGCCAAAATTGGAGAAAAGTTTACCAAAAAATATTGGTTTAAGACTTGCTCTATCTGCCACTCCAGAGAGATATTTTGATGACCAAGGAACTACGGCAATTTTAGATTATTTTGGTCAAGTATTGCAGCCAGAGTTAACTTTAGCCGATGCCATTCAACAAGGTGCTTTAGCTCGTTATCTTTATTATCCAATTTTAGTAGAATTAACTGCAGAGGAAAGTCGAAATTATGCCAAATTAACCGGGAAAATTGGTTGGGCGTTATTGTTATCGGAAAAAGAGAATGTGGAAATAGAAAAAGAAGATTTAAAAACTTTATTAGTGCAGCGTTCTCGGTTAATTGCTTCGGCAAAAAATAAATTAACTGCATTAAAAAATTTAATGGCAAATCGTTTACAAACAACTCATACTTTATTTTATTGTGGAGATGGATTGGTAGAAACAGAAAATATTTCAGATTTACGACAAATGGAGGCAGTGGTAAAGATTTTAGGTTCAGAATTAGGTTACAGAGTTAATAGTTATACTGCTGAAACTCCGATAAAAAAAAGGGAGAAGTTAAGACAACAATTTGAAAGTGGAGAATTGCAGGGTTTAGTAGCAATTAATTGTTTAGATGAAGGGGTAGATATTCCAGCAATTAAAAATGCAGTTATTTTGGCAAGTAGTCGAAACCCTCGACAATTTATTCAGAGAAGAGGGAGAATTTTACGACTTCATCCTAGTAAGGAAAGGGCAACTTTATTTGATATGATTGTTTTGCCTCCAGATATGGGTAGAAGTAGTTTAGAAGTAGAACGAAATTTACTTAAAAAGGAGTTAAAACGCTTCTTAGAATTTGCTGATTTAGCAGACAATGCTGGAGAAGCTAGGGTGAAATTATTAAACATTCAAAAAAGGTATGGATTATTAGATATTTGAATCAAAGGAAGAAGGCAGAATTAAAATGTTTGTGGTTTTATATTGAAGAGGGATGGATGGAAAGATTTGATGGGGGAAAAGCAAGTATTTCTGGGAAGCTATACAAGATCAACTTTTTTCTAGTATTGCTCCTGGGAAAAATTCCTGCATCAGAGTGATTCTCTATGAGTAAGGAAAATTAGTTGAATAAATAGTCATGCGTATAGGCGAACGACTCCA
>NZ_JAAHGT010000397.1 GCF_010672385.1 Okeania sp. SIO2F4 | reverse complement strand
CTACATTCTTAAGTTTGGTATCAATCGTACCATCAATATTACTATCAATCCGACTCAGAAAGAAACTTGCCACAGAAGCTATCTTACTAATATCCTCTCCTTTAGCAGCTCTAGCTTCTAAACCTTCGATATATGCCCAGGCTGTATTTACATAGCTTTCTACGGAGAACAACAAAGTGACGTTTACATTTATCCCTTCACTAATAACTCGCGTCACTGCTGGTAAACCTTCTGGCGTACCTGGAATCTTAATCATTAGGTTTTCGCGACCTATAGCAGTGTAATAACGAATTGCTTCGCTAATGGTACTTTCTGTATCTTTAGCAATAGTTGGTGGTACTTCTATACTAATATAACCATCTAACCCATTGGTCTGTTCATACACTGGCATAAAGATATCGCAAGCATCACGAATATCCTTAAAAACCAGAGATTCGTAGATATCCATTACTGACTTACCAGCACTGATACCAGCTTCAATATCTGCATCATAGATAGCATTACCAGCGATCGCCTTTTCAAAGATTGCGGGATTAGAAGTAATACCACGAATCCCTTTCTGGGCAATCATGCTCTTAAGTTCCCCAGACTCAATGATATTGCGACTCAGATTATCCATCCAGATACTCTGGCCTAGGTTTTCTATTTCTAGCAAATGATTAGTTGTCATAGCTATTACCTTAATTCCTACTATGTTTTGTTGGAGTTTTTTGTGCCTTGAGATACTTCTAAAGAATAACTAAGCTGTTATGTGCTACTGCAGGTATTAAAAATTTCTTTACTATTGTTCTTTTGCAACAGTAAAGTCTATAGCGCTGTGCGCAAAGCAAAAGTCACTCATGCAAAAGTCAAAAATAATCTATGACTGAGTTTGAGCATTTATAAATATCCTAACCTCTGCTTTGATTACTTAATGCAATCTTTATTCTGCTTAAAACAACTTTAACTATACAACCTGATTTAAGTTGTTAAGGAACACAAATTCAATAAGACCGGAAATTTTTGGTTTATACCTAGGAGACTTCTTGAGCGTAATTAATTTTCTCCGGCTTTATTTTCTTCTCATTCCTAACTTTGATTAGAAATGCGTTTTTGTTCTTTAATAAAAGACTCAACAAGTGCCACATCTTCTTTACTACCAATAATCAATGGCGTGCGTTGATGAAGTTTATCTGCTGCCACATCTAATATTTCTTCAGTCCCTGTACTAGCTCTACCACCTGCTTGTTCAACTAGATAAGCCATTGGTGCTGATTCATATAGTAAACGTAATTTTCCTTCTGGCTTTTTGACTGTACCTGGGTACAAAAATACTCCACCTTGATATAAAATTCGATGGAAATCTCCAACTAATGCACCACCATAACGAGCAGTATAACCTTCATGGCGATGAACATAGCGGATATAATCCCGCATAGAATCATCCCACTGCCAAAAGTTACCTTCATTCACACTATATATTGGACCGTGGTCTGGAGTTTTGATATTCTCATTAGCGAGGATAAACTCACCTAAGCTAGGGTCTAAAGTAAATGCGTGTACTCCTTGGCCTATTGAATACACCAACATTGTGCTAGGGCCATATAAAATATAACCAGCAGCAATTTGTTTACGTCCACTTTGGAGTAAATCTTCAGCGGAACCGTCTTCATCGTTACCTTCTTGTTGGCGAACTGAGAAAATAGACCCCACATTTAAATTTGTATCTAGATTAGAAGAGCCATCTAGGGGATCGTAAAGTAATGTATAGCGACCAATTGGACAATTTTCTGGAATGTAATAAGGTTTTTCCATTTCCTCGGATGCCAAACGACAGACAAGGCCACTTTGCTTAAATACCGAGATAAATACATCATTGGCATAGATATCCATCTTTTTGACGGATTCTCCCTGGACATTAACTGTACCAGTAAACCCTAAAGCATTTTCTACTAATCCAGCACGAGTTAGGCGACGAGCGATTAACTTGCCTGCCAAAGCAATTCGATTCATTAGGGCGCTGATATCTTGAGCATCTGGTGAGAACTGAAGTTGCTGTAGGACATGACGTGATAAAGTTGTACAATCACGATCTAATGCTTGGGTTTCCTCCAGACGAATGTGGAGGTCTTCCCCAGTTTGGGCATTTACCATGTATAAAATTCCTCTTAGAAAAAATCTACTCAAAACGAGTAATTGTATCCATCTCGTCTGTGAATGGGTTGGATCTGATTTCGAGATACAGACAGAATTGCATCTCCATGTCGGATGTCAAAATTACCTTTACTTCTGACAGTTTTAATCCTGACTCCTTTTAATCCAATGTTTTTGCCTTTTACGACATTGATAATGTCTCCAGTTTTCCAACCTGCTACAGGTTTTTTAGCCTGATAACCCTTGCGGGGAAAACCATATTTGTCCATCTGTACCATCTGCCTGCAACCGTGCCCCATTGCTGTGACAAGCAATGGTTGAGTAGTCAGGATTGTTAATTGTTCGACCTCACCGACACAAGCCGCATCTATCCAATGTTCTTTTGGTAAATCTAATCGACAACGATTGTATTTAGTCAAAGCACCACTTCCAGTAGTAATGGGCAAACCTGTTGCTTTTAAAGTTTCAAACAATTTCCATCGGGTAGCATTTACAGCAGCAGCATCTTTAAGTGGTGCTTTAGCTTCGGATAAAATTCGTTTGACCAAATTGGGTTTACCGCTAAGAAAATCTTTAATATCTTGGTTTCCCTTTGCTTCATTGCATGGACGACAAGCCAAAGTCAAATTGCTAATGCGGTTACTACCACCTTTAGACTTTGGCTTAATATGCTCAACTTCCAAAGGGACATTTTTAGCATCGCAATAAGCACAGGTTCGATTAAACTTTTCTAGCAAGTATTCCCTGACTTCGTATCCTGCTAATTCTCCAAGTTGATACTCAACTCCACTAACTTCTGGGTTAACCATTTTCTGAGTATCAAAGCGAACTAACTCCATTGCAATCGAATCAATCGGAGCTAACTTTATTAGTCGGTTAACCCAAGTTTGGGTAGTTAAAACCCGGTGCATCAAACTTGGTGGCAGCCATCCTTTTTTACGCTTTCTGTTAAGAAAACGGGAGGAGCGATAACGGGTTTTTCGATTACGACGACCTCGCCGAATAGTTCGCCGTCGTTCCAGGGCGTTTCTTATTTGCTGGCCTCGGTGAACTAGCACCATCGCACAAATAACTTCTCCCCCAAGGGAGACTAAAGCAAAACCTGTTTGTTTGGAACCAGGGTCAATTTTAAGGAGCAAACCCTTATGTTTTTCTGCTACCAATTTATTGAGAATTATTGTGAATGGATAGCGTCTAAAAACCTTGGCTTTGCCTACTTTTAATAATGACCTGGCCATGCCAGGCTTGCATGGTGTTAATGGTTTTTTACTCGCGTCAAGCACGAATACATAATTAGTTGAGTTGGACATTTTTGCGTCCCTACTACAAAAAGTGTAAAGTTGGCCTCGCCCAGTTATTTTGGCTTGTTAAGTTTGACACACTGGTTTTTCAAATCTCTTTACCTGTTTAATACCAAACAATAGAGGTCGGAACTGGCCGCGCATCCCGACGTATTGTGAGCCAGTGCGGTCTTGGGGTCTCCCCAAGTGGAGCAACTGGCGAACCCTTTAGGGTGACCAAAATAACGTTTACTTATTGCTAAGTAGGCTGGACTAACCATTTAAGCGACTTGAGCGCTTTGATTAGATTTGTGGTTAGTCCATCTTGAGTAGCTCCAATCAATATGCTAGTTGCAAAGGCTTTAACTTTAACTTCTATGATCTGGATATGCCTAGGGTTTATTTTATTTGGGCTTTAGCCGGAGATTGCTCTTCTTTAATATGAACTTTAGATAGTCGCGTCAGTCAAAATTTAAAGGTCAAAAGTCTTTTCAGTTATCAGTTATCAGTTATCAGTACCTCCAGTTAAACCAAAATTTCCTTTTTTATCCCCTTAAAAGAGGAAGCTTGAGACCCAAATTTTTCGGTCAAAATTATCTAGAATTTGCCGAAAAAGTCTTATGAGTAAGGGTAGGAGTCAGGAGTTAGGAGCAGTAGACTAACACACCTAGAAATGTAGGTTGGGTAGAACGCAGTGAAACCCAACAAAGTATTATTGTTGTTGGGTTATTGTTGGGTTTTGGGTTCCTCAACCCAACCTACACTTTTATTTCAAAAAAAAAGTTTGTGTTATCTACTAAAAAAATACAGTAGTAACACAAACTTTAATATTAGTTAGGAATAAGAATTAAATAGTAGTGTAAAGTCTTATCCCTTAATGATATCCTAACCCTGGCCTTTAAAATAAAAGCCCAATGCAACACCCAATAATGTTACTTGTGGGGTGATAATAATAGGTATCATTTCCCTAATAAATGGCTTATCTGATTTCGGATAAATAGATGCTAAACCAACCAGAAGATAAGTAATCCCTATTTAAAGATCTTTCAGGAAGTTTATGGTCACATGGGCGTTGTTGCCACTAATATCTCCATGGTTATAAGTATAGCCATTAGGTACAGTAATATTTAAACCATTACTCCCAATATATGGATTATCCCAGTGGATACGGACATCACCAGAACTGGTTGCATATAAAACATAACCTTCAGTACCTGTAGCAACTCCCTCAGACTCACTTTGCCAAGATCCTGTTGATGTTGACTCAATGGTATCTGGTGGAGTATCGTTGCCTTCACCTGACCAGATACCATGTTCTAAGCCCTTCTCCTTGATTGTCAGTTTAAGTTCTGTTTGACTACTCCCCTGGCTGAAGCCGAGGGGATTCTAAGTTGATACTACGCAACAGGATAAATCCGTGTTGCTTCGTCTATTCTTAGCTGACCAAAGATATATTCTTTGGGCACAATGAAATTGTCCCCCTACACAGTCGGCTAAGGCCAATGCCTAGCCTTCTGCTTACTTTTTGTTGATAATTATAGCACAGGACAACTAAAGTTGTCTAGTCTAAACGACTCGCTTGTTTTCATCCCCCGGTTAAAACACGGGGGCTTTCAACGTCGCTTTTCGGTAATTTTTAAACAAAATACCAAATGAACGTACTGCCATGATAAACTTCCCAAAATTTTTCTTTGATAAAATTATTATCATTTTGGGGGAAATGCAATGGCAAAACCTTAAGCTTCGCCAATTATTTTCAGGAGCTTCACAGAATGCAAAATTTACTGCTGCGAAAACTTAAAGGGAGTGCAAAAAAATACTAAATCAAGCTCAAAAACCTAACATTTTTCCTCTCACCTGACCGAGAAAAAGCAGAAAAATTAACAGTAAAAATATTGCCCATGTTAGATTTATTCCCACCTACCTACTTATATCAGGAAAAGAGATGCTTAGGACATTTGCTATTCCCTTTTGCCTCTACCCCATTTCTTTTTACCTTTTACTGTTATCCTAACAAACTATTTCTTGGCTATAGTTTTCGTTCTTCAATTATCAAGTTTCAACATCATAATTTTTTGTCAAAGTATAGGGATAATTTTTCCTAGTGTGAATTTATCAGGACTTACCCACACCGAACCCAGAAACCAGGTTTTTTCGTATATGTTTATTGTTAAAACTAAGGATTTTTCGTAGCAACCGGGTTTCTTTGCGTAAGTCCTATTTATTCAACTTCATAATCAACAGTAATTTTATCTGCTAAAATCGGCTTAATCAAAGTCTGAATAATTTCCTGATGAAGAGCATTTTTGGCATAAGCATCAAGAGCAGCTTTATCCTTAACTTGAACTACTAAACCATTTTGAAATCCTTGAGAAAGTTCGGATAAATTATTCCCACAAGATAAATCAATTATTTCTGGAACTTTCCCTTTCATTCCTCTCAAAGCTGACATAACTAAATCAATAGTTTCTGGTGAAGTATCTGGCTGCCACTTGAATAAAACTATATGTACTATCATCTCAATAAATCCCTCAAAACACCACCTAAATTTTAACAGGAATTGAGGTTATACCAGTTTAAAAAAATATTGCTACAAAGTTTTTATGGCTAGGATTTATAACTCAGGTAGAGGAGTCTTTCGATTAGGGACTTACAGGAGTTATACCATTAATCAATCA
This sequence comes from Okeania sp. SIO2F4, assembly GCF_010672385.1. GTDB lineage: Bacteria > Cyanobacteriota > Cyanobacteriia > Cyanobacteriales > Microcoleaceae > Trichodesmium. The sequence goes on along the minus strand of NZ_JAAHGT010000397.1, from coordinate 2,335 downwards.
TTTATCCTTTAGCGTGAAAACTACTTGATACTTTGGTATTTTTACTGAACTCCCTAACACCTAATACTTTTTCACGGAACTCACCCATTCAAAAGTCAAAAGTTAAAAGTAAGATTTTATGGACTGAAAACTTTGAGGCTACAATAATTTCAAGCGATTATTTCACATCTGATAATTTGAAACTATTTGTGACATCTTGAAAGTGAATTGGTATAACACCTACCACCTCAAACCTTTTTTCAGGATATATAGCAAAATTTTTGAGATTTGGTATTAGGTCTTAAGAATAGCGCAAATATCTTAATAGTTTGGCAGAGAATTTTACTGTAGGTATCTTTTTTGAATTTGGTATTACTATAGAGAAACTGAAAATTATAATTTGTTGACTCAAGATTAACTATTGATTAAATAACTATGAACGAACAGATTTACACAAACTACCGACTACAATTACCAGACCAAGAAATTATTGGTACTCTCATAGTTCGTGATGGTAAAATTGCCGAAATTAAACCAGGAATTGTTAATATTGGTCAAAATGGGCAAGGAGAATATTTAATGCCTGGATTGATAGAACTTCACACAGATAATTTAGAAAAATGTATATCTCCTCGTCCTGGGATCAAATGGCCTTTAGCAGCAGCAGTCTCCTATCACGACCGAGATTTAATTAGTTCTGGAATTACTACAGTTTGTGATGCAATTTCCATTGGAGATATTAAACCAAATTCTGTTCGACTCAAAGATTTTGCTGACATGATTGAAGCTATTTTTGAGAGGCAAAAATCTGGGAGACTTCTGACAAACCATCGTCTACATTTACGCTGTGAAGTTTCTTTTGAAGGTGTATGTAATATTGTCGAAAAATATGCAACTAATCCTCTTCTTTCTCTAATGTCTTTAATGGATCATACTCCCGGTCAAAGACAATTTGTCAGTGTGGAAAAATATAAAGAATATTACATGGGAAAACATGGAATTAGCGAATCAGAAATGAGTGACTTTATTGCCTATCGTCAGGAAACTCAAAAACAATATGCTTCTAAAAATCGTCAGGCATTAGTTGACCTAGCAAAACAACAAAATATTTCTCTAGCTTCCCATGATGATGCAACAATAAATCATGTCAAGGAAGCTGTAGAAAATGGAGCGGTATTAGCCGAATTTCCGACTACTTTTGCTGCAGCAAAAGCAGCTCATAATTCTGGATTACAAGTTTTAATGGGTGCGCCGAATTTAGTATTGGGAGGTTCCCATTCTGGCAATGTATCAGCAATGGAATTGGTAGAGCAAAATTTAGTTGATGTAATTTCTTCAGATTATGTACCTCGTAGTTTATTACAATCTGTTTTTTTAATTAGTCATCAAACTGATAAACCTGTATATGAAGCGATGAAGTTAGTTACAAGTAATCCGGCTAAAACTATTAACTTGTTTGAGGATAGGGGAAGTTTAGAAGTTGGCAAACGTGCGGATCTAATTACAGTACATGATGATGGAATTGTTCCGCATTTAACTTCAGTAATTATTAATGGTCGTCGTGTTGCTTGAACTGTTATTAATTTTTATAGCAGTGAGCTGTGGTGTATTTACAGTCCAAACCCTCCAAACCCTCTAAAGTAATCCTAAGTCAATAAAAATTGTAAATACATCAGCGCACTCTTCTATAACTCTCAAAGCATTTACAGATCAAAGCAATTACCTTTTTAGGTCGAAAAAAGTGCCAGCTTTTTGGTGACTAGAGCTGTAAAAAGTTAGCATTTTGGGGAGACTTGGGCCAAAAAATCAAGGGAGAAAATATCCGACTACCTCCTAATTAATTCTCTGTTCTTCCTAACTATTCTCTACTCCCCGACTCCCTTACTCTCCTACTCCCTAAAAAGACTTTTTCAGCAAATCCTACTTATAGGCGAAGTATTTTAACCAAAGGCGAAATGTTGACTACCCTGCATCATTAATCGACTCAGCTAATTTCCAATTCTTTACCGAATAATTAGGGAATAGCAGAAAATAAATTATCCCAATTTTTGTACTCCCTAAATGTACTATATCCTGACTGGTTACTCCCTACTCCCTTACTTTTTCAATTTCTTCCCTACTCCCGTACGGGCGATTCGCATAGATGCCCCTACTTCCTTATTTTCATAGCTAATGGAATAATTTTTTATTTGGAAGTCCCTAAGTGCAACTTCATAGAGAAATTATATTATACCAAGCGTGATAAATGTTTGCTACAAATATCTAGGGGAATTTTTAGGAGTCAGGAGTCAGAAGTCAGTCGGCAGAATGAATAGTTTCAATACCATTTTTTAGTTCGTAAATCATCTTTTTCTCT
>NZ_JAAHGT010000396.1:2543-8434 GCF_010672385.1 Okeania sp. SIO2F4 | reverse complement strand
GGAATGATTTGTAAATTCAAAATTTCTATAAAATTACAACTACGTTCAGTTCAGAAGAAGAAGAAAAAAAGGATAGAATAAAAGAATGCGATAACTTTAACACTGAACAAATCAAGATAAATTTTACCAGTTATCATAGAGAGATTTCACTACGATTTAGCACTAATCCTGGAGAAATAATCAGCGATATTAATACAAATCTACTTCAAAATACACTTTTCTTTATGCCTATTAACCTTATACCTAGCCCTAGTAAACGTGCCATGAGAATGAATAGTTGGTTAGGCTCTAGAAAAGACAAAGAATTTAAGAGTAATGTTTATGTTGTAGATTGGTTAGATGTCTTTTTAGCAGAACGATTTGGTAGACTAAGTAATTTTTATCCATTAAAACCAAACTTGAAAAAGGCAGTAAACGAAGAGATAAAAAAATAAGACCCTTTTTATCCAACACAAAAAGCAATTGTATACTTTTTTTAGTAACCTTTTTAAAAAATAGAATTCAAGAATAGTATCTATTCTATTTCATAACAAAAAAGGATTACTGTATTCTATGCTTGAGATTCTTGAAATTGAGAAAATAGGGAGGCAATAACTTCATTTTTATCCATACTTCGACTCTGTTGTAAAGCCTCTTTTAAAACACCTATTACTAATCCTGGTAAAACTTGAGATTCTGTAATTCTTTTACTGCCACTATCAACTATAGTAAAAGCAATAATATCTACATTTTTCACGTCAACTATCCAATATTCTTTGACTTTTAAATATTCATAGATTAACCTTTTCTCACCTTTATCATCAGAGAGTGAAGTGTTTGCTATTTCTATGACTAAATCTGGCGATGGATATATATCTAAATCTACAACGGAAGTTCCCCACGGAACAATATTGGTATTGTCACCTATATAGTAGGAAATATCTGGTTGTACTTCTTGAGTTCCGATTTTTCTGTAACTACAATTAGTTAAACTTTTGCTGCGAATATTTTTGAGGCTACAGAAAATACCAATAGCTATAGCAATAAGTGAATTATCGCTGGCATGGTCGTGACTTACTGGTGAGATTTCTATTCTAAATTTTCCTTGATAATAATAAGATTTTGCTTGAGCATAAATGGGGTTTTCAATTATCTGGAGATATTCATCCCAGGTCGCTGAAACCCATATATCTCTTGGAATTTTTATTTGTAAATTTGTCATAAATTAAATTGATAGTTTTTATTTTTATGTAAGCTCCTCTAGCTGGTGCTTCAGAAAATGAATTTTATTATTGCGACCTACGCATGGGGTTAGAAAAATTCCATTACCCATCCACATCCGGCGTGTGCTTCAGAAAATGAATTAATTATTGCGACCTACGCATGGGGTCGGAAAATTTTCACTACCCATCCACATCCGGCGTGCGCTTCAGAAAATGAATCTATTATTGCGACCTACGCATGGGGTTAGAAAAATTCCACTATCCATCTACATCTGGCAGGCGCTTCAGGAAATGAATTTATGATTGCGACCTACGCATGGGGTTAGAAAAATTCCACTATCCATCTACATCTGGCAGGAGCTTCATAAAATGAATTTTATTATTGCTCTCTTGGCAATAGTCGGAAATTTTCCCACTCCATCACCTCTGGCTGGGTGCTTCAGAAAATGAATCTATTATTGCGACCTACGCATGGGGTCGGAAAATTTTCACTACCCATCCACATCCGGCGTGCGCTTCAGAAAATGAATCTATTATTGCGACCTACGCATGGGGTCGGAAAATTTTCACTACCCATCCACATCCGGCGTGCGCTTCAGGAAATGAATTTATGATTGCGACCTACGCATGGGGTTAGAAAAATTCCACTACCCATCCACATCCGGCGTGCGCTTCAGAAAATGAATTTTATTATTGCTCTCTTGGCAATAGTCGGAAATTTTCCCACTCCATCACCTCTGGCTGGGTGCTTCAGAAAATGAATTTAATTATTGCGACCTACGCATGGGGTCGGAAAAATTCCACTACTCATCCACATCCGGCGTGCGCTTCAGAAAATGAATCTATTATTGCGACCTACGCATGGGGTCGGAAAATTTTCACTACCCATCCACATCCGGCGTGCGCTTCAGAAAATGAATTAATTATTGCGACCTACGCATGGGGTCGGAAAATTGCACTATCCATCACCTCTGGCGGAGTGCTTCAGTCCAGTAGTAGACATCTCCGATAATCAAAAATCAAATCAATCCCATGGGCATAAATTATCAATTCTTTCCCCCTACTCCCTACTCCCTACTCCCTACTCCCTACTCCCTCTTTCCTAGAAACAGACTTAACAGAAATAGGCAAAGAAACCTCTGGATAACTATTATGAATTTTCAACATAATTTCGATCGCCTTTGCCTTATCTCCAATGGCAATAGTCACAGACTGCCTAGTCAAAATATCAGCCACAACTCGCGCCGCTGCCTCACTTTTTTCTGCCTCCTGTTCCAAAAAACTAAATACTCGTTGCTTTGCCACCCTACCTTTATTTACCTGACACAAAACACTAATAAAATAAGGCTGCAAATCTCGTAATCTTTCCACATTATCCGCCGCATAATCTGACAAAAAATTCGTAGCAAAAACCTGCATATCCCCTGAAGGATGTTCGCTAAACTTCAACAAATAATCTTGCCCGTAACTATCCTCAAAATAACGACTCACCAATTGACGCCCAAACACTCTTACATCATCCCGCACACTATCACAAATACTTACCATTATTTCCGGCAACCAATCAGTTTCATCAAAAGATGATTGAAATATTTCCCAAGCAAAATTGCGAGAATCTTCCCAATCAGATTCTAACAATCTAACCGCAGCCAACATCTCCTGAGAATTACTTCTAAAACGAGGAATATTTTCTGAAAAAATTTGCCATGCAGCTTGTCTAACTGCCACTAATTGATAATTTGCCAACTTAACAATTTCAATTGTTGCAAAATCTCCTGCCCACTGCCGATAATTTGCCTTTAAAATTAAACCTGCTAATTCTTGAGTAAAGTCTGATTTAGCCCTTAATAACTCCTTAGTTTTTTCTAAACTAACACTTTCTTGCCATCCCGGAATATCATCCCTCAATAAACCTGCTAAATAATCGTGAACCCCTTCTGACTTTTCTGGCATTAGCAAAATGTCGATAAATTCCTCTGCTAACTGACTAGCAAAATCTGAATATTTATTTGTCAAATCCTGAATAATAGGTTCGATTAAACTCCGAATATCCTCCTCAGAATTAACCGCCATAGCAATAATCAAATCTCGCCGAGAACTTATCAAAATATCCTCTGGTAACTGCCCAAATATTCTAATACCAATTTCCCGAATTTTTGGATAGGGAGATTCAATCAACGACTCAATTAAATTAGTAGGTAATTCCGCAGCAGGAGTTTCATGGTTTTCCAGAATATTTGCACCTAATTCTTGAATTTCTACCAATGGATGTTGGAGTAAATCTATAATAACTCCCATACCCAATTGTTTTAATTGATAGCTCAAACAACCCAACAATATATCCGCAATATCTTGAGCGACTCGCTCTATCCAGTAAGTTTCTTGTTTGAAAGTTAATAACTCAGCAATAACTTTACCAATTAATACTTTAGCAGTACCTTCTTTCAGACTATGTGAACTAAGAAATGTTTGAACAAATTCACGAGTGTCTGGTTCCTGACTGGTAATTAAACTAGCCAGAAAATTAGCATTTAAAAATCTATTTGGTTGTTTATTTATCCAGCGATAAGCTGCCGTATGTGCTTTAGGCAAAATACTATTTGCCGATGCTAAAACCAAGTCTAGATCGGGGTCTATTTTTTTATATCTTTCTATAGCTAATTCAAATCCAAATCTAACTGTAACTTCATAAGATTTTTTGATAAATTCTATGAGAGTTTTGATATTGATTTTTGGATAAAAACTCTGGCAACGATCCAATACTCTCACAGCAAAATTATGTACAGCATGACAGTTACTTTCTAATAATAATTTCACCAATATTTCTGGTTGTTTATCCCATAATTCAGGAAAAGCTTCTCCCCGTTGTTTTATCTCCTTATTAGTTCGTTCAAAGTATCCGTTAAACTTCCACTCTAGCCTATCAGAAGATAAAGAATAACGAGAATGATTTGTGTAGAGAATATGAGATAGAACTAGAAAATTAACAAATCTATGTTCGAGTTGAGAATAAAATCTCTTTTCTAGCCGATAATACATAACATCAGCATCAGAATATTGCTGCAAAATACTCACCGCTAAATTAATATATTCAATATCATTGTCTATGCCAAGTTTCTCTAAAGTTCGCCAAATTCGTTTGCGTAAATAATTACGAGTTTTTTTAGTATAAACTTCCGAACCAGTTGTATTTTCTGTGTCAAATCTATAAGTAAGAATGGCAAAAACTTCTGGGTCTCGACGATATTCAGCCATTTTAAAAATATGACGAATTGGCTGAAAAAAGTTTTCTTGAAATGGAGCAGTGCGGAGAAAATTTAAAAGTGCAGGTCGCACATATTCATTATCTATTTGATATAGTCTTTCTATGTCTGAGAAACTTTTACCTTCCTCCAAGGATTTGTTAAATACTTCCTCAAATTTTTCTGCCGTTCCGTGACGAGCAAACTCTCTTAATTCTGGAGATAAAAACTCAATCATTTCCTTCTGCAATTCGGCGCGAATTTCAGAGTCGGATAATTTTAAAATTGCCTCAAAAACTATCCGACTAACAAACTCTGAAGTTGCCGGATTTTCATACAATCTAATTAAAGCAGCAAGAGCATCCTTTCCACCACAGCAACCCAACGACCAAGCAATACAATAATCTCTTAAATCCGTACCAGTGCCGAGAAAATTAATTAACATCGGAGTAGCTTCAGCTATTTTTAATTCTCCTGCCCGCCAAATAATTCTTTCCAGAGGGCGATTAGTTTTTTCTCTAGCTAAATGTTCGATAATTGCTTGTTTCCGCAAATGATTCTGGCTAGGAATTTCTGTTTTTTTAGGGAGAGAATTTAGAGAAATTCCAGTAACGTCCTGATAACCACGTTTAATTTTTTCTTCTACTACTTGATTGAAAACTTTTTCAGCTTTTGCAAAAGGAACATAGCCATCTGTTCTAATACCATGTCTTAATTGTGAACCACGACGACCGTAGTTAAAATTAACCATATAATGCTGATTTTCTTTCACCTCAAATATATCGACCTCATAAATTTTATCCGAGCGATCGTCTTGATAATGGAGGATAATTTTTTTGATTACTTTCATAGTATTTTTTGAGTGTTATTAGTAAAGATAGATATATTTAATCAAGCAAAAGATTAGACTTTTTAGCAACAGAACTATTATTGGTTATTTAACTTATCTACTAATCCTTGCCATCCTTTAGCAGATATACCATAAAACTCTTTAGCTTCCTGAAAATTTGAGAATCTTGACTTGAAATCTTTTACAGTATATCTATCTGAAATAAATATTATCATTTTCCAGATAATTTTGCTGCAAATTATTCATTTCACTTCGACCATTATGTATTTCTTCACCTAAATCTACCCAGTTATTAGCATCCATATTAAAATTCAAGCAAGCATTCTCAAGAATAAGATACTCTTCTTTTAATTTTCTCGCCAACTCATTAATAAGATACATTTCCGAAGTATCAGATTCTCGAAGGATTAGACTTTTTAGCAAAAGAACTATTATTGGTTATTTAACTTATCTACTAATCCTTGCCATCCTTTAGCAGATATACCATAAAACTCTTTAGCTTCCTGAAAATTTGAGAATCTTGACTTGAAATCTTTTACAGTATATCTATCTGAAATAAATATTATCATTTTCCAGATAATTTTGCTGCAAATTATT
>NZ_JAAHGT010000396.1:0-2443 GCF_010672385.1 Okeania sp. SIO2F4 | reverse complement strand
TTTAGCAGATATACCATAAAACTCTTTAGCTTCCTGAAAATTTGAGAATCTTGACTTGAAATCTTTTACAGTATATCTATCTGAAATAAATATTATCATTTTCCAGATAATTTTGCTGCAAATTATTAATTTCACTTCGACCCTTATGTATTTATTCAGCTAAATCTACCCAGTTATTAGGATCTATATTAAATTAAAATTCAAGCAAGCATTCTCAAAAATAAGATACTCTTCTTTTAATTTTCTCGCCAACTCATTAATCAGATACATTTCAGAAGTATCAGATTCTCGAAGGATTAGAATTTTTAGCAAAAGAACTATTATTGGTTATTTAACTTATCTACTAATGCTTGCCATCCTTTAGCGGATATACCATAAAACTCTTTAGCTTCCTGAAAATTTGAGAACCTTGACTTGAAATCCTTGAGAGTATATCTATCTGAAATCTTATCACTGCTTCTTGGTTGACTTTCAAGATGATTTTTCTGCAAATTACTTGTCTCATCTAAACCCTTATGTATTTCTTCACCTAAATCTACCCAGTTATTAGCATCCATATTAAAATTCAAGCAAGCATTCTCAAGAATAAGATACTCTTCTTTTGTAAGCATTCAGCGGTCAGCTCTCAGCCTCCTGCGGAGGAACTACGTTAACAGCTTCATTACCTTTAAAAGAGGAAAAAGTAATAAGCGAGATTTCATGCTAATTAAAAGTTACTGTAAAAGTCCATCAGTTAACCTAAAAAGTCTATGGAGCTACATCGTTCATTTTCATTGCTAAAAGCTGAAAGCTGACTGCGAGCTAGCTGAATGCTTACCTTCTTTTAATTTTCTCGCCAACTCATTAATCAGATACATTTCAGAAGTATCAGATTCTCGCTCATCTTTAACGACTTTATCTTCAGATTCATCATTTAATTCTGAAAGCAAATCAATTGAATCTTGCTCTTCTATAGCCTTATTTATTTTTAGCTCTCCAACAGAAGACTGAACATTCTCAAATTTTTTTATTCTTTTAGTTAAACGCTTTATCATGTAAAATGCAATAATTCCCCATATTACAGAAACTAAAATTACAAATAATATTGAGAGGAATAAATTAATAGTAGTTTTGGCAACAAAAACAATAGCAAGTATTGGAATAGCTACTACAGTTCTATACAAATTTGTTCTGGCTTTTTTAAGCGACTTGTATTCTTTTTGCTGCTGTTGTTCTTCTATATAAGTAGCTTCATAGCTTTTTATATCTGACATTTTTATGTAGTCTAGACATTTCTTCAAACATTGCTTGACTAAATTTGTATTGGAATCTATTACAACAAGCATTGAATCAATATCATTCAATACTAGATCGTTTATGTTACTAATTGAAGCATTGATAGAAGCTCTTGTTTTAGATTCACCTTTATACCTAATTTTTCTAGCAGAAATTTTTTGTTCTCTAACCCATATTTTAAGATTAGATTTTTCCCTACCAATATTATTTTTCGTTTCCTGGTAAATCTGGATAACCCTTAAACAAATTATTCCAACCCTCTTAGCATTTTCAGTCAATATATCGACACCATTTATTCCACAAAAATCTTGATTTATACGAGAAAAATCAGAGGGACTGAGATATTTATATGCATACTTCATAGTTAATGAAAATTTGGGATTTTAACTAACTGTTAGCTGTAATCAATTAACACTCTTAAATTAAAGAGTAGTTATTCTCTAATTATAGAAAATAAGATAATTTAAAAATTCATCTGGAGGTAATTATGTCAGAAAAATCAACCAATAAATAAGGTCTAAATATTCCTCTTTATAGGAGAATAGTAAATCAAAAAAAATCCCATTTCAAGTTTATAACTTCAGCATGAGGTACTATAACAATCCGTACTTATGTTGTAATATTTTATCAATGCTGGGTTTGGTCTGCGCACCCAAGTAAAAATGGGATTTAGAAACCAAACCCCTACAGTTTTTTCTCACAAATCTTATGGGATTAGTATATTAAAGCACTTCCCCTACAGGAAGCTAATACCATTTTCATAAAATATTGCAGAGCGTGACAGAACAAGTAAAAGGAGATAGGGAACGCCGGAATCAGGAAAGATAAATAGACAAAAAATGGAGGAAAAAACTTTAATGAGTGACAATGAATGCAAGCCATAAAGTATTAAACTGTAGGAATAAATCACAAAGAATGAATGTAACAGCCTATGCATGAATTTGGTATAAGAATAACTGATAACTGATCGCTGAAATGATACTTGGTTTGCCGATGTGAATTTGGGATGAACTCTGTGGAATGGTGTATTTGAAAATCTTAATACCAATTCACTTTAAAGATGTCACAAATAGTTTCCAACCCCCTATGTGAAATAATTTCCTGAAATTACTGTGGCATAAAAGTTTCGAGTATATAAAATCTTAATGCATGACTTTTGAATGCATGA
>NZ_JAAHGT010000395.1 GCF_010672385.1 Okeania sp. SIO2F4 | reverse complement strand
CTGCTACTATTTTGAGACCCCTCTTGTGAAGAGGGGAAACTGTGAACAGAGTTAGAGTTAGACTTAGACCTAAACTCCCTTTCCATCTTAGCCCCCCTTACCAAGGGGGGTTGGGGGGATCTCCCACTCTCCACAGGAACTTCCACAGAAACTTCTGGCAACTCCATCACCGACTCTCGATACACAGAAATCAAGCGATCGATATTCTCTGCCTGCCCTAAATCAATCATTTCCACGTCAGAAGGTTTTCCCGCAGCTAAAACAAATGCCAGATACCGCGCCTTCTGCCAACTATTATTCTGAAAATCAACGACTCGAAACCGCACGAACTCCAACAACTTCGCTCCCTCTGGTAACTCTAAAGCTACTGCCCGTCTGTCGCCCATTTGTTCCTGCATAGCAATTTCTGGCACTTCTCGCGCTAACTGTCTTTCTAACTCATTACATTCTTTTTGCAGTTGAGCTAACTGTTGTTTGTGAACTTCCCGTTTTTCTAGTGGGGGTACTTGATAGGTAAATGCTAAAAGTTGGTCGCACTTTTGTCGCCACTGTGAGAAAATCTCTTGGAGTTGGGGATAACGCCCACTGAATACAGCTTGATTTTGAGCAGCAAGAGCTGTTGCAGTTAGAGCTTTTCGTTTGAGGACGAGATTTAATGCTGCTTGTTTTGCTGCTTGGGAGTGGGGGAGATATTGGTAGACTAAGGAGAGGAAAGCCTCAAGTGCAGGTCTGACTTCTTTCTGGATATGGGCAAGGCGATCGCTCTCGGAACTAGAAGCAAAGATAACCTGGATAGTTTTATCTTGGATGTTGCTTGCTTTGAGCATCAGTTTGAATGCTTCTTTGGGGCGATCGGTTTTAGCTAGTAATAAAGCCAAGTGGTTGAGGTGATTGGCAAGGTCTGGATGATTGGCAGGCAGGGCGATTTTGACGATTTCTATGGCTTGTTGGTACAAAGGTTCCGCTTCCGAGTATCTTCCAAGAGATTTATATAAATTTGCTAGGTTGTTGAGGCGGGTAGCACGTTCAGGATGATTAGGAGGCAGGGCGATTTTGTCAATTTCTATGGCTTGTTGGTACAAAGGTTCTGCTTCTGAGTATCTCCCTTGAGATTGATATAATAACGCCAGGTTGTTGAGGTGGGTGGCACGTCCAGGATGATTAGGAGGCAGAGCGATTTTGTCAATTTCTATAACTTGTTGGCACAAAGTTTCCGCTTCCGAGCATCTCCCTTGATAACGATATAAGTTTGCTAGGTTGTTGAGGCGGGTAGCACGTTCAGGATGATTAGGAGGCAGGGCGATTTTGTCAATTTCTATGGCTTGTTGGTACAAAGGTTCTGCTTCTGAGTATCTCCCTTGATAATAATATAATCCTGCCAGGTTGTTTAGGTGAGTAGCACATCCAGGATGATTGGCAGGCAGGGCAATTTTGTCAATTTCTATAGCTTGTTGGTACAAAGGTTCTGCTTCTGAGTATCTCCCTTGAGATTCATATAATTCTGCTAGGTTGTTGAGGTTGATGGCCAGGTCTGGATGATTGGCAGGTAGGGCGATTTTGTCAATTTCTATAGCTTGTTTGAACAAAGGTTCCGCTTCCGAGTATTTCCATTGAAAACGATATAATAAAGCCAGGTTGTTGAGGAGGGTGGCAAGATAAGGATGATTTACAGGCAGGGAGATTTTGACGATTTCTATAGCTTGTTGGTACAAAGGTTCCACTTCTGAGTATCTACCTTGAGATTTATATAATTCTGCTAGGTTGTTGAGACTGGAGGCAAGATAAGGATGATTTACGGGCAGGGAGATTTTGACGATTTCTATAGCTTGTTTGAACAAAGGTTCCGCTTCTGAGTATCTCCCTTGAGAATGATATAATTCTGCTAGGTTGTTGAGAGAAGTTGCGACATTGGCATGACTTTCTCCCCAGAGTTCTAGTGCTAACGTCTCTACTTGTTTGACAATGGGTATTGCTTCATCGTATTTACCTGTGTTGTATAGTTCAGTCGCTTGTTCATTTAGCTGTTTCCACTCCTCCATCATTTCTGCTAGTTGTTTAGCAAAGCTTTGCAACCATTCTGCATTGCTTTCCACATCTTCTGGCATCTTAGCTGCCACTAATTTCATCACTTCCACAAAAGCTTCATCAACTAAGTGAGAATTAGCGTGTAAAGTCGCTTGCTCCTCGGCATTAGGGCAAGTTAGCAGTTGGTTAATTAAATTTAGACGAGCTTGAAATTGTTCTTTGTTCATATTAGTTTGTCCTTATTTACATAATAGAATCATGTCCGATAAAAGTGAGTCAGTGGGAGCATCTTGCTCCCGTTGTCAATAATCACAATTATTTATGCTGGTGCGTTACGCTTCGCTCAAACACACCCTAAATCTAAACTACCTGATAATTCATATACCACAAAGTACAATCTGACTTCCCTTCAAAATATGCCAAAAATTCCTGCAAATGCTTTCCCTGCAAAAGTAAAGGTGGTTGTTCTGGTTTCGGCAACCAATCTAATTTGGGCCTTTGGGGAGCGATCGCTGCTATTATCTCCTCAACCCCTGGTTTACCAGTTAATTTAAAATACTTTTTTCGCGCTCCCTCCTGTGGTAGTGATGCGACACCAGTCTCATTAAAATGGGGAGCAGGTGCCAAGAATGAAGGAGACAAACAGAAAAATTCGCCAGAAGTACCTTTTTCTAATAGGGTTAAATACCCCGGACGTTCCAACTGTACCTCAAATTTAATCTCAGTGCCCAAAAGTACACTATCAGGATAATTAGAATCATGTTGCCACATATTCATTGTGCCAACCCCTTGGATAACAGGACCCATTTTATTAGTTGAAACAGCCATATTTTTCAATAGATACCAAAAATAAGCTACTTCACGCAACCACCTTTTAGCAATTTCCAACTTATCATTATTTGCGCTATTAAAATTACAACCTTCAGCCTCCAATTTGTTATATATTGTCTTAGTCAACGAGTCACGCAGACTATTTTCTGGATTTTTACTACCACTTTTTAATAAATTTGTTGACAAAACATCAGCCAATGCTTGATTAGTCAAATCATCATTATCTATTTTAAACCGTTCGGTAAATACTAATCTAGTTTTATCTCTCAAATGAAAATTATCAGCTATTTCATTGAGGAAATCTGTATATTTTTTTGGGTCGAGCATAAAATTTACCTCTTAGATATTTACCAAAAATTATAAATAACCAAATCTGAATCTGCAACCCTAATTCTACCAACTTCTACCAACTTCTACCTAACTCTTTTAGCTCTACTTTATTCTTGTAATTTCTATTTACAAATCAAAAATATTTAGCTACCTTGAAAAAAGTTAATTGAGAAAAATAAAAATGAAAACATCCCTAAAAAAACGGTCACAATTTTATGCTTGGGTAACTTGGCTAGCCCAAATATTAGCCAATGAAAAACAATGTAAATATGCAGTCTCCCTCCAAACTAAATACAAATTTGATAAACCTTCCAGTAACTATGACTCTAGTAAACATGATGAAAAAGTTCTTGAAAGAGCAGCAGAACTACACAATGAAGGATTTACAGTTTATATTGAGGATGACAATTCATTCAAAGCTTATAGTAAAAAATTCCCGATATGTGTTTCTGGTAAACCCGATATTATTGCCACAAAAGATAATTGGGTTATTGTTGAGGATATTAAAACAGGTAGGCGCAAAAATTCTCACAAAATGCAAGTTTTACTCTATATGTTTTTACTGCCCTTAGCATCAGAAACTCAAGAACTTTGTCACCAACAAATACCTCACGGACGTATTGTTTATTCAGATAATATTGTGGAAATTCCTACATGGGAAGTTAACCAAGAATTTAAACAGCGCCTTCGAGAATTACTTGCGATAATTTGTAGCGCTAAAATACCTAAACCAACTCCTAGTATTTGGGAATGTCGTTACTGCAAAGTTCCTGATAATCATTGCCCTGCTAAAACTAAAAATAATGATAATCTTGCAGCATAATTAAATTTTGGTAGTAGGAATTTTTGTAATTATCTGAAGACTGCTATTAATACCTCCATTAATCACTCTACCCCCATTTGACTCAACCAATTTGCTGCAGCTAACCCGGAAGCAAAAGCACCTTCAATATTATTCCCACCACACCAGTCACCAGCACCCACTAATGGCAATGGCATTTCTGTAGTCAGACAAGAAACACTCAAAGCTTGACGACAAAAAGCATAACGCCATCGGTGTACTTGCAACCATTCTGGATTACTTAACCACGGCAATAACTTTTGTGCTGTATACTCTAGTAATTCTTTCCCTACTGGTTGTAAGTCTGGGATATCGAGGTAGGTAGTAGCAAACTTAGCGCTACTTTGAATCACAAATACAGGTTGAGTAGGATGGAGTCTTTTACTACTATCAACACCTACCCAGTCGAGATAGTCATCATTCGGGAAAGCGATCGCCCGCCATTCTGGTAAATTTTTCTGTAGTGCTGGAGAATATCCTGCCATCACAGAAATACAAGGGTCATATTCCACAAAACGCAGATGATTGAGAAATTCTGGCTGTATTTCCGCAACAGGTTTTTCCAAAATCATTAAAGTTTGGGGTGCAGGGATAGCTAAAACTACAGCTTTCGCTATTACTTCTGTTGGTTTTTCAGTAGCAGCATCATTAGTAATTTCCAGAGTCAAACACCAATTTTTTTCGGCTATTGGTTGCATAGTTTGTACTCGCCGACTAAACCAAATATCTAAACCTTGGGCAAGAAATTTGCCGACAGAGTTCATTCCCTGGGGCGCAATATAACAATTTTTGGTAATGGGAAGTAGCGGTCTCTGGGGTTGAGTTAGTTCATAAATTTTATCTGTCCAAAGTTCGAGAATTGGCTCGACATCCGGGCTATTTTTTTGACTTTTGAGATTATTAATTAATTGTTGCAAAAATTTACCTGTCGGTTCGAGGTAACGTACTCCATGATCGGCGCGACTTCCTGAGACTCGGCGAGTTGCCATGCGACCCCCCACTCCCCTAGATTTTTCCAATACCACCACCGAATAACCAGCTTTCTGTAGTTCTTGAGCGCAGACTAAACCAGCTATACCTGCACCAATGACGGCAATATCAAATTTTTGGGAGTTGTTCATAAATTTTAAGATTAGAATAAATATTTTATGTTATACTAACTAATTGGTTAATGTTAAAGTTGGCTTAGTTAAACTAAATTTAAAGTATAATCGTAGTGCTTTGTGTGCGTGGAGGGAATGTAAGTTGGATGAACTAACAGCAGCACTGGAATTGGCAACAGAAGAGGAGTTACAACAGTTAACAGGACTTTTGTTTGGGCGCGGGATCAATCCTTTGGATTATTTCCAGACTCCTCTACCAATAGATGTACAAAGTCGCGATCGCGATGCCTGGTTAGATGCACTAGACCAGAGATTTCGTTATCTAGCAGCAGACGGTATGACAGTATTACGGGGACATACCCAGAAAGTAAGTTATCGGCAAGCTTTAATTAAGGTCTGTGGTTATCTCAAGATTCCCTATTCTCAAAAGCTTTCAACCACAGATTTAGAAGCAGAGGTGTTTCTCCATGTTTTAGGTCGAACCTGGAAACGTTTGCCTCGATCCCAACAAGATGTCTTAGCCCAAAATATACAAAATTCCCTGGCTGAGTATAACTTTCCTCAGCCTATACCAATATCAATACAAAAAAATCCATTAAGTTTACTCTTTAAAGGTAGTACCGCTTTTGCAGTCAGTTCGGTATTGAAACCAATATTACTCAAGCAGCTAGCTCGTCAATTTGCCATTCATTTTGCTAAATATGAAGTGGCAAAAGCAGCATTAGTTAGAGGTGGAGCAACAGCAGCAGCTCAGTTTCAAAGTCACATCACTATGCAAATGGCTAATCGAGGGATGGCTGTTAGTGCAGCTCGTTACGGGGCAGTACGGACAGCTTTAGGATTTTTAGGCCCGATGTTGTGGACTTGGTTTTTGGCCGATTTGGGTTGGAGAGCGATCGCTACAAATTATGGTCGTGTGATTCCGGCTGTTTTTGTTTTGGCCCAAATTCGGTTGTTGAATTAGCAAGGATGTGTTAAATGTTAGGTTTTATAGCGCTACGCATTAAGGTTAGGACATTTCTAAATCCTGAAACCCTTGAACAGTTCACTATTCCCTATTCCCTATTCCCTATTCCCTAGCGCGTAGCGCTATAGTTTAGAGTTATATAAAGTTCTAACGTAATTTAATAATTATAGATTTTGGTTGAATAAAATAGCAGTCAAATTAAGTCGAGCAATTAGAGAAAATTTCTATTAGAGTAATTGAACTAGAAGACAAAATTATAGTAGGATAAATTCCAGATTGTTAACCCTTGTTTTAATTACCAGTTTTTAGGAGAACAGAAATGAGTCTGAGTATTCAAGGTGTAGTTAGTTCTATTAAGGAAGAGCTAGCTCCCCAGTTCGAGGAAAAATTACGCAGTTATTTAGTACAACAAGATCGAGACTGGTTAATTGAGCAAATTATACGTTTAACTTTAGATTCTTTCTATATAAAAAAGAAAGATATTAAAGCTATTCAAGAACAAAAAGCTCTAGAGCGACTTTCAAGAATAGAACGCCTCAAAGACATGGCACTGGATAGACAAAAATTAAATGATTTTATTAAAAAAAATCAAAAAATAAATCGCGATCGCCTAATAGAAGCTGAATATTTAATTAATAATCCTCCAGAAAAAGGGACTGACTTAATAACAGAAAAATATCGGAGCGATCTGGGTAATGAATTATTAATTCTAGCTAAAGATGTGCTTTTTGCACTACTATTTGGAGATGAAAGTAATCATGTAAAATTTACTAGAATTGAACAGGAATTATTAACATTAACTGTGCCCAGATTCAAATCTGAATCATTAAATTTTATGAAGGCAACAACAGAAATTAGTGGTTTGGGAACCTGGCAAGATCCGGATAGTGTATCTAATGATTCACGAGCAGATAATATTATTTTGCAGGTCGAGTATGGAGAAATAGAAGGAGAATTAATAGGCAATGGTATTGTAACTTGCTTAAGCTTAATCAATAATCTAGAAATTAATGAGCAAATTCTCTATGCAAGAATGATAAATGTTGAAGAAAGTACCTTAATTACTTAAATTTATTAGGACTTATGCAAAATCAGGTATTTCTGTAATTGCGAGCGACTGTATCTAGCACAATTAAATTTTTTCTGACGACCATTCATCTCTAATTTGTTGTTGATATTTCATACCATTTATCAAAAGTAATGCTATACTTGAAAACTGCCCAAATAACCATCAAAATAACAAATATTATTGAATACTTATATCACGTCAATAAATAGTATTGATAAATATAAATTCCAAGTATAGCAAAGTTTTTGAGAATTGGTATCAGAGGGTCTATACTAAGTTTGATTGTGCCTCCATACTTAGCTAAGTCTACATTTTGTAGTTCTGTTTTTAACTTAGAAGCAGCCAATAACTTTTCAATTTATTGCCAGTCTTGATAGTCAATCAAAACTTCTACAGGACGGATGGTTTCATCGGTAACTATTTTCTTTTTAAAACTTATCATAATTTTCTCCTATCTATGGATAAACTATTCCTCACAGACTTTTTGATTTGAATAGGAACGTTGTATGCAACGTCCCTACAGGGTTATCATTTTTTAGTGTAGTTCATTAACCTGAAAACTCTCCAAGTCAAGCAAATTAAACAGACATTACATCTGCTTTCACATTACTAACAGTTGCCAAAGCTTCCACTAAACTACGAACTGCTGCTACCATTGCCACTTCATCATTCAGTTTGTTAATAGCGGAACCTACACCAACGCCAGCAGCACCAGCAGCGATCGCTAATGGAGCAGTAACATTGGAAATACCAGAAGCACACAACACAGGTATACTGACAGCACGAGAAATTTCATAAGCTGCTGCTATAGTAGGAGCTGCTTTTTCAATTAAACCCAAAGTTCCAGGGTGAGTAGGTTTAGCAATGACAGCACCTTCAGTTTGAATAATATCAGCACCAGCTTTTTCTAACTCAGTAGCTAGTTGTACTTGGCGATCTAATTCTAAAAGATGGGGAACAGTTACAGAAAGAGTAATATTAGGTAAAAGTTGGCGAGTTTCTTCAGTTAACTGTAAAACTTCCTCTGCTTCAAAGCGCATTCCTTGAGCGTAAAATGCCTCATAATTACCAATTTCAATTAAGTCAGCACCCGCTTCTACTGCTGGTACAAATTTAGCAGCTTCAATAGCAGACACACAAATAGGTAAGTTGGTTAAATTGCGTGCCATCTCTACTAAACTAGGATCGGCAGCAATATCAAGGAAAGTTGCTCCACCTAAAGTTGCGGCTTTAACTGTTGCTGCTACTCTATCTTTATCAAAATTAGTCAAAC
>NZ_JAAHGT010000394.1 GCF_010672385.1 Okeania sp. SIO2F4 | reverse complement strand
CTGCGGAGGACCCGGCGGAAAAGATCGCCAAGCTT
Organism: Okeania sp. SIO2F4; assembly: GCF_010672385.1. GTDB lineage: Bacteria > Cyanobacteriota > Cyanobacteriia > Cyanobacteriales > Microcoleaceae > Trichodesmium. The sequence continues at coordinate 8,406 of NZ_JAAHGT010000394.1, read as the reverse complement.
GAAACGCGACTGGCCAAAGCCATCGCCAAACGCGACCAGGCAAGAGAACAGGGCAACGACAAGCTGGATGCCTTCGAGAACTCCGTGGTCACCCTGGATTATCCGTTTGATACGACTCTGGTTACTATTAATGCTGCTGACAAACATCATCCTCGACCCTTTGCTCCCACAGTATTGCCAGTAGCGCAACAAAAAAATGTCGGAGTTATTGGAATGAAGATACCTGCTTACGGTAAGTTACTCCGACCGGGAGTTTTAAATATGCAAGAGGCAATGGGATATGTGTTGTCGTTAGGGGGAGTTCATTGTTGTATTGTAGCTACGGAGTCGGTGGAGATGTTGCAGTCGAATGTTAGGGTTGCTCAAGAGTTTCAGCAACTAAGTCAGGAAGATATGGGAGCGATCGAGCAGAAAACAGCCAATGTTTGGCAGGAGAATACTTTCTTCCGCGCTTGGACTTAATAAAAGGCAGTAATTTAGTAGTAGTTTGGGTTGAGGCAACTTAGCTTGCTTCCCACAGAGTAATCTAACAAATACAGATATAGCACTACGCATTCAGGTTAGGACATTGGCACAACCTGAAAACCTATTTACACAAAATTCTCTTAAGAAGAGATAGAAAAAAGCAGCCTACTAAAATAGATGCTATTGCACTTACCCAAGAGAAGATTTCCAGGTAGCAACGAAACCCAACAAAAACCTATATCTGTATTTGTTGGGTTGCGCTGTCGCTTTTTCCTGACGGAATGCTAGCGCAAACATATAGAAATAGACTTATTTAGATTTTAATATTCAGTAACATTAATTAACCGCAATGTAGGGACGTTGTATGCAAGGTCTCTACGAAGTTAGGGAAATATTTTTTATTACAGTTATTTAATGAGACATGATATAACATATTATTAGCGATATAGCTGCCGCTAGGCTTCGCCAACGCTCCCTAGTAGCTAGATACTGATTTGACCACGGATATACGGATTATTTTTTTTTGTTTGGCGATCGCTCCCTAGACTTGACATTCTAATATGGCTACCAAATTAGTTCCATATCTAACACAAATCCAGGCAAAACATCTTCACCAAATAATGTTTGAGGTGCATCTAATATTTCTACCTCCTTACCAACACGATAAACTTCTACTTGCCGATTTTTTCGATTAATTAACCAACCCAAACACATCCCATTTTCCAGATATTCTTGCATTTTTTCTCTAGTCTCAGATAAACTGTCTGAAGGTGACATTAATTCAATTAAAAAATCAGGACAAAGAGGTAAAAACTTAGTTCTTTCTTCAGGAGTTAAACTATTCCATTTTTCCATTGTTATCCAGGAAGCATCGGGAGAACGAGTAGCACCATTAGGCAACTTAAAACCTGTAGATGAATCAAAGATTTTACCTAATTTAGTTCGCCGATTCCAACTTCCTAAATCTACAAAAATTTCAGCATTATAGTTTCCAGTTTCTCCCCCAGTCGGCGACATAATAATTAAATCTCCCTTAGCATTTCGTTCAAATCTTAAATCCCGGTTTTTTTGACATAGTTGAAAAAATTGTTCGTCTGTTATTTCAATTACTGAATTAAGCTCAATCGTATAATTAGTCATTTTTCCTCCTTTTGACTTTAAGCTAATTACCAAGTAAGCATTCAGCAGTTAGCTAATGTCCTATTTAGATTTTAACATATTATTAGCGATATAGCTGCCGCTAGGCTTCGCCTTTCATGTCGCGCAGCGAAACGCTCCCCAGAGCTAGAGCTAGATAAGGATTATGCCATGGATATACGGATTATTTTTTTTGTTATACTAACTCTGGCGATCGGGCATCACTTTTTTCAAGTTCCTTTCTAACTATCTTTCCATTTCCCGAAGGCGATCGCTTTAATTTTAGCACCACTAAAAATTATCTAATAATAAAGCCAAACTTCCGAAAATTAAAACCATTCCCAGTACATATATATAGATAGTTGTTCTTTGAGCCATAGACCATATTTCACGATAACTAAGTTTATGGTTTTGAATCAAAATAACAGCAGGAGCAAAAATAAAAGGCAATATTTTACTCAAAAATAACCGCATAAAAAAGTTAATACTCCACAGTCTTTTACCAACAATATTTTGATTATATTGCCAAGGAAAAACAGTTTGAGCTAGACGGATTAAAGGCTTTATATCTGGAGAACGTAAATACTCAAATAATGGCAAACTATCAGAAATAATATTATTAGTTTGCTCCAGTGCTTCATTAAGTATAAATACATCCTCCAAAGCAGAATTTACACCTTGTCCAATATCGGGAGGAAAACAATGTACCGCATCTCCTAATAAAACTATTCCAGTATAATTATCTGTATTTGATAATAACAAATGCAGCCCAGAACAATATTGAGGGATGGGAAAAGAACCACCCTCACTTTTAGCAAAACGTTCTTTTTCTTCTGATGAAACTATTTTATTAATCGGAAATTGTGGAAAAGATTTTTCTAGAAACTCAGACAATTTTTCAGCATCTTGTAATTTCCAAATTTCATGTTCTGGTCGCGTAACAATAACTGCTGTTCTTGGTTCGTTGGGGTTAGCAAAAGGAAAAATTACTAGAGATAAAGAACGTTGAGAATCTGAAAATGCTCCACGAATAGCATAAGCCATTGTACAAACTGCCTGTTCAGAATTATTATGGTCTAGGGGGAAGTTAGGCGTTAAAGTCAAAACTTTGTATTTCAAACCAGAACTTGCCGAGGGAAAAAACTGCATTTTAAATTTATCTGTTCCAGAATTATCCCACTTATCTAAAGTTTGCCTAACTAGAGAATTAATTCCATCACAACCAACTAACAAATCTGGCTGAAATTGATAATTTGTTTGGTCATTTATTCCTTGGGCAATAATTGTTAATTTTCCATTCTTATTGTTAACCTCCAGACATTTTGTATTAAATAAAGTTGTAATCCGATCTTGCCAATTTTCGTCAATTTCTTGAAAAAGTAGTTGCAAAAATGCTCGACGTGGTAGCTGATAACCAGTTTTGCGATTAGAAACTCTGGTGGGTAATTTTGAAGTTTTACGATTACCATCAGCCTTAATTTCTGTGAGGTAAAATTCTGTATTGGGAACGCTGATTTTTGCTAATTTTTCAGTTAAACCAAATAGATCGGTAAATTTTTGACCCCGCCCATCAATTAAATAATTGAATGATTTATCAGGTTCATAAAAATCGGCAGCAGGTCGTTTTTCTAAAACTGTAATTTGATGCCAACCACGTTTAGCTAACATTAATGCTGTGGCAAAACCAGCAGGACCCCCACCGACAATAACTGCGTTTTGGTTTAAGTTTTTTGTTTCTGTAGACATAGTTTTTAGGTAAGTATTCAGCCGTTAATTATTAGCTATTAGCTATGAGTTATATATAATCCTAGTAATCAATTATCATATAACTAAGAACATCAAAAGTCAAAAGTAAGAAAAAAACAAAGGATTTAAGCCACAAAAATTATTTAAGAGTATTTCTAGTCATCTCTATCTTGATGGGTTAGGAGCAAATGCGATATTAACAAAACAGGATATTTTTGCTTGTATGAGCTATGCTGCTGAACGGGAACAAAAAACTTTAATAGTACCCAAACGAAACTTTGATTCGACCATAATTTATCGCCTGATTTAGTGTCACGTTTAGCTGATATTTATCCACAATCAAGTCATCTTGATATTTGAGAATTAGACCAAGCTAGCCATCGAGATGTATGGCAATATGCTCGTGATAATGAATATATTATTGTTACTAAAGATGCTGATTTTTCTGATTTGGTAATTTTGCTTGGTTTTCCACCTAAGTTAATCTGGATAAGAGTAGGAAATTGCACAACATCTGAAATTGAGATACTTTTACGTTTTCGGTATGATGATATTGTAGTTTTGAGTCAAGATGCCAGTAATTCAGTTTTAATTCTATATTAAAACAGAAGATAAGGAAGTAAAAAATGTCATTAAAATCAACATATCTCACAATCCTTTAAGCCCACAAATAAAAGTTAGTCAATCTTTCCCGATAATGACTACAAATAGCCTTATATTTCTTGAATTTCCTCCAATAAAAAGATGAAAAAAGACCCGTTATTTAATTAAATTACCATTATAAAAAAGACGAAAATTTTAGTAACGCAAGTCAAAAAAATGTTATAACATTATCAGCAAGAGGGAGAATGACAAGAATTACTACAAACTTGTTAAGCAAATGCTAGTTAATGTTAGATAAATTTCACTCACTATATATTTGCCCACCTAAAACCTAAACTCAATATATCAGGTGGATAAATGTTATAGGAGTAATCACAAACTTCTATTGTTTCAAGTTTTCCTATCCTAATAACTATTACTTATTTCATAGTAACATGGTTCAGTAGAATCTACCATGATAAATTTTGACAAAAAGTATGTTTAAGTAATATTTAAGTTTCTATTTTTACCTCTAGTCACTTATCTAATGTAGCTAAATATATTACCGAATAATTAATAATTATTAATTAAATAATTCAGCTTTATTAGCCTCACCTTTCAAGGATAAAAAAGTGCTCTTGAATTTCCTTATATTCAATTCCCGTACGGTTTTAACCAGAGGTAATTATCCATTATCAATTATCCATTATCCATTAATGAATAATCCCCTGTCCCTACTATCCAAAAAAATTGATGCCTTTTAACAATTCAATGTCTTTTACAAAAATTATAAGTATTTTTGAGAAATGAACACAACCACTATGTTATAATGAATAGGATCGGAATTGTTCATTTGGGTGTTATATTAAGTAAGTAGGAAGTAATAGTAGTAACATTAATGTTCTCTTTGCTTCAAATAGACTGTTTGTTTACTTGAGAGGAATAATAATAGTGTTAACACAACCATTGTTAAAGACTAAGAATTTTTTGAGAAATGTGAGAAATTTCCAGAAGATACCTAATTGGTATTGGGTAGATAAAATTCCTGAGTTCAATATGAGTTTTAATGATGTAGAAATTGAACGTGGTTCGGATAAATTATTTCTCAAACCCTTGGGAATATATGTTGAAAAGGAAAAATATGATTTTCTGCTGACGAGAAAAGCATTAAATAGAGCAAAATTTCTCAATAAAAAATTAAATGGTAAGTTTTCTATAGGCGCAAATGATGAATTGATTTTAGAAGTTGAGGGAATCAAAGTCAATATTCAAACTGAGGAAGAACTTTCTATTATTTGGGAAATTTATTGGTTGGGAATTTATAATTTTATCTACGAAAAACCTGTAGTTATGCTAGATATTGGTATGAATACAGGATTGGCAAGTCTGTATTTTGCCAGGCAGGAAAATGTCAAATCAGTATGGAGTTACGAACCTTTTAAAGTTACTTACAATCAAGCATTGCATAACTTTGATTTAAACCCAGAAATTGCCCAGAAAATTAAACCATTTAGTTATGGAATTGCTGCTGAAGAAAAAACAGTAACAGTTGAATTTGATAATGAATTAAGGGGAAGTATTGGAGTTGAAGGAGTTACAGAAAATCGAAAAAAAAGTCTGGAAAATCAATCTTTACCGACAGAAGAGATTAGTTTAAAACCTATCAGTGAAGAACTAAGTTCAATAATTTCTCAGCACCCAGATATGGATATTATTGCTAAGATTGACTGTGAAGGTTCTGAGTATGAAATATTTGATTCTTTAGCGGCAAAAGGGCAACTAAATCAAATCAAAATAATTATGATGGAATGGCATTATAAAGGACCTGATAAGTTAGCTGATTATTTGCGTCAAGCTGGTTTTGCCATTTTTTCTCGTTTGCCTCGTAGTAGCAATATTGGGGCGATATATGCTGTTAGAGTGTAATTTGGTTCCTGAATAATTTTGCTCTCTTTTGTAGGGGGTTTGGCAACCGAACCCCTACATCCTTATGATAAATTCCTGGAAATAGAATAGATGGCGATCGCCTTCCTGGAATGGGTGAAGAATTTTTCATCCTTAAAAGTGTAGAGTCAAAAATATCAACATTATGACTCTAAAACCGCTCTTTATTCGGTGATTTTTAAACAATATATTGTTCTAGGAAAGCTTTTAGTTTCTGTATATTATCTTGGGTAATTAAGTTATAAAATATTTCGACTGTTTCATTGGGTGTATAAAAATGATAAAAACGCTCATCTTCTGGAACTTGCTCTACATAGATTAACGGAATATTTACAGTAGATAAAATTTGAGCTTTGTGGTAATTGCTTTCTTTTAGTTCTGGAGATTTATGCCAAATTGACTGACATTCTATGACTAATTTTGCTTGGCGATTTGTTTTTAAACCTCGTTCTATTATGGCAATATCTACTTTTGAATTAATCCAAATTTCCCAAATATTTTTTGGTATCCAGCCAGTCTGACAACAAATACTATTCAGAGTAACTTGGGGGCAATAATGGAAATTATTTCCCAAAACTATTTCCAAAATATCCATGACATTCATTTCTAATTCGTTGATAATTTCGCCACTTTTAAAATTACGGTAAGCAGAAGATAAGTCATCTATATTATTAGAATTACTAGAGATGTATTCAGCGTTAGGGAAAAGGCTGAGTTGATAAGCATTCATAAATTTTTCTCCTTTTTGTTAACTATTTACAGCTTATCTAGAAGATTAGGTAAAATCTATTCACAGTCTGTGAGTAAGTGTGAGTAAAACTGTGAGTATTTTGTGAGTGCTATGATAAATATGGATAAAATTAGATTTGTATATTTAGGGTTTGCTGATTAAATATAAAAGTATTGGCAGCTAAAGGTTTAAGCATTTTGAAGTCTAGAAAAAATACGAGATTTTGAGCAGCTCTTGCCCAAAAAGTTAGTATTTGGGTAAGAGTTGGGGAGGTTGGATCGAGGGATAATTTTTCTGAATACCTTCTATAGAACTCCGTGTTTCTCTTGACTCTTCACTACTCCCTACTCCCTACTCCCTATTCCCTACCTTCACAAAAAGACTTTTTCAGCAAACCCTATTTATTAAAAGAGTTTAAGTAAATGACATTTGAAGAAGAATTTTCAGAAGCTTATCAAAATTGGGAAATAGAGAGACTTTATCTTGACTTAGCTAATGCACTAGGGAAAGATTTATCACCAAATGCCAAAATATTTCTACGAGGAGTTTTGTGTGCTAACTCCCCTAATGAAATAGCTAAAAAATTGAACTACCAGAGTAAAAATATTTCTGATACTGTTCGACAAACTTTATCTAAAGAAGTCTATCCAGCAATAGAAAAATTAGTTAACTCTGGGAATAAAATTAACTGGCGTAAAACTTCTGAAAATTCTGTTTCTCAACTCCTCAAAGACTACAGAAAAAAACCAGAAAACTTACCTCCCACTCCCACTGAAATAAAAATTGATTGGCGTTGGGTATGTGCAAAAATGCTGGAAAAGCAACAAACAACTCAACAACTCAGACGTAAAGCAACTCAAATAGGATGTGAAGTTGAAGTATTTGTGGAACTGGGGTTAGTTGAACGTAAATTACAACAACGTCACAGTGATAATAATGGGATGGAAAAATTCAGGGAGAAAGAGGTTATTACCCTCACTTACGAATATGATGAATTTTTGCGGGATGTCATTCAAGGGAAGAAAAATAAATTTACTGCTATTGTTGGGGAAGCAGGATCGGGTAAGACGACTTGGTTAGATAAAATTGCTACTTACCTGAAAAACACAAACGATCTATATATATGTATCCCATTGGGAGAGTTGCAGGGAAAAACACTGGAAGAGTACATTCTGGAAAGGTGGTTGTCAAATGCGATGTTGCTCATAGACTCAGATATTGACTCGGAAACTCAGGAGAAACGGTTAACAAAACTACTACAAAAAGATGAGGTGTGGTTGTTGCTTGATGGTGTGGATGAAATAGGGGAAACTTCTGCAGCTAAAACTCTGAGAAATATTCAACAACAACTTACTGGTTTATTAAGTGCAGCGCGAGTAATTTTGACTTGTCGCACAAATGTTTGGGATGTTAATTTTAATAATCCTCTTAGTAGTTTTGAAACTTACAAAACTTTGGAGTTTAAATTTGAACAAGTTGATAATTTTATTCATCAGTGGTTTCTTAAAGCTGAGAATAAAAAACGGGGTGAAAAGTTGGAGGAAAAGTTAAAAGAGTCACGCCATGAAAGGATTTATGATTTAGTTAGAAATCCTCTGAGGTTATCGTTGTTGTGTCAGATTTTATATTTTGATGAAAATGCAGAGTTGCCAGAAACAAAAGCAGGACTTTATCAACAGTTTATCCGGTATTTTTATGAGTGGAAGCCGGAAAAAATAGATATTAATTGGAATGTTAAGCCTAATTTAAAAAATGAACTTCATCAAGCTTTGGGTAGGGTGGCTTTAGCTGGTTTAGATAGA
>NZ_JAAHGT010000393.1 GCF_010672385.1 Okeania sp. SIO2F4 | reverse complement strand
CAACTTAATAAACTGCTATTCTTATAATATCATACTTGTCTATAGTAATACCATTTCACAGAATTCTGAATTCTGAATTCAGAATTCTGAATTCAGAAGTTAGATTTGATAGGCTAAAAACTTTGAGAAGAGAAAGGTTTGAGGTAATTATTTGACATTTAAAGTTTGAAACTATTTGTGACATCTTTAAAGTGAATTGGTATAAAAAAAGTTTCTATCTGTGGCAGAATCGGAAAATTTTCAGACAACAAGTAAAGATAGACACGATAAAAAAAGTGATAAACTCAACCAAACTTAAGCAATTTTCTATGTAATTTAATTGTTCAATAAAATTTAATTGCTTTTTTTATGTCAAAAAATAAATGTATAAAAATTGACCACATTTTTTTTACTACTTCTATTGCGAAACTAAACCATAGAGTCATACCTGCTCCACTCAGAGCATTAAAAATTGTTACACCTTTCCGGTTGAGTAATAATATCATGTCCGCCTGAATACTTAGACTAGACCTCTTGCAAAAGTTTTAATTAAATAAATTCAAGGTCTAAAATTAACAATTTCATCTCCCTATTCCCTATTCCCTATTCCCTATTCCCTGACTTCTGCAAGAAGTCTACTTTAGACATCTGGTGATAATCAAAAATCAAATCAATCCCACCCGCAAAAATCATCAATTCTTTCCCCCTACAAAGTAGGGACGTTGCATGCAACGTCCCTACTACTGCCTATCGAAGATTAATAATTAATAATTAATAATTAAATAATTCGCGCCTTGAAGCCTCCCCTTTTAAGGGTAAAACAAAGACAATATTCCTTATATTCAATTCCCGTGCGGTTTTAATCAGAGGTAATTATCAATTATCAATTATCCATTATGCATTATCCATTAATGAATCCCTCTTTTCCGGAGAGGTCTTTTGCTGGACAGAAGACAGAAGGGTTTCTTCCAACGGACACACTACGGGAACGTAATGACAAAAATACGTCATTTTGCGTAAGTTCTAATACTGATAACCTAAAGGTAATAATAGGAGGAAGAGACTATCAAAGATCGATTATATAGTCTTTATAAAGATTTTTCCAGTTTTGTATCAGTATCTTGGAACAGATATGTAACAACTAACTCTACGCTACAATATTGTCAAAGTTAACTTCCTGCTTAATGTACTAATTATCAACAAAAATCCCTAATTATGATGAATCTCCCAGAATTTTTTAACCAACGTTATCAAGTTGAACAAGAACTAGGTTGCAATCAAACTGGAGGTCGAATTACTTATCTAACAACTGATACTACCACCGATACACCCGTTGTCACAAAACAATATCAATTTGCCAATTGGGCAGAATACGAAAGTTACTATAGAGAAATTGAACTGCTAGAACAATTAAATCACCCTAGTATTCCCCGTTATCTCGATTCATTTGAGACAGAAAATGGCTTTTGCTTAGTGCAAGAGTACAAAAATGCTCCCTCTCTTGCCCAAACCCAACTTTGGACAGTAGCAGAAATCAAACAAATTGCTCAAGAAGTATTAGAAGTTTTAGTCTATCTACAGAAGCAAGTACCACCAATTATTCATCGGGATATTAAACCAGAAAATATCTTAGTTGAACGAAATGGTATTCAACTAAAAGTTTACCTAGTAGATTTTGGGTTTGCTCGCAGTGGGTATGGCAATGTAGCAGTTAGTAGTGCAGTCAAAGGTACTCTAGGATTTATGCCACCGGAACAGTTGTTTAACCGGGAACTAACCGAAGCATCAGATTTGTACAGTTTAGGTGCAACCTTAATCTGTTTGTTAACCAATACAAAATCTAGCGATATTGGTAAGTTAATCAATGATAACTATCGAATTAATTTCAAAAAATTGCTGCCGAAAGTAGAACCAGCATTTATTAATTGGCTAGAAAAAATGGTGGAACCAAGCCTAAAATCTCGGTTTCCCAATGCTGAAATCGCCCTCAAAAGCCTAAAATATCTTGGTAATTCAGAAAATAAAACAACTCAAAAAATGCAATTTGGCAGGCAAAAACCCAAGAAAATATTTACTGGAGTAGCAACAATTGGTTTATGTTTGATGGCACTTTATAGTACCATCGCAGCACTAACAACCTGGGGTGAAAATAAATGGTTAAGAACTCGGCACGAACTAGAAGTATCTCGTTCAAATGGGAGAAAACAACATTTGCAACAAGTGCTATTACAAACAGGTCAGTGTCCTCGGTGTGACTTAAGTAATGTTAATTTAGCCTATGCCAACTTGAAGAATGTTAACCTCAAAGATGCTAGTCTAGATGGTGCCGACCTTAATAATTCCCTTCTCAAAGATGCAGAACTATGGAAAGCAAGTTTGGCAGGAATTAATTTGTCAAATGCTAACTTATCAGATGCTGATTTCAGAGGCGCTAAACTCCGGTACGCAGATTTACATTCTGCAAACCTCTGGGGCGCCAATCTAGGATATGCTAATCTTTGGGATGCCAACCTGAATAAAGCAAACCTCCAAAATACTAATTTTTGGGGAGCTAATCTAGGTTATGCCAAGCTAGAAAATGCTAACCTGAAAAATGCTGATCTCCGGCGTGCAAATTTATTTAGTGCTGAGTTAGAGAATGCTAATCTGGAAAATGCCAATTTGGAAAATGCTAAGTTGGATGGTGTCAACCTCAAGGGTGCCAAGTTAAAACAAGCTAATCTCAAAGATACTGTACTCGCAGGTCAAAAAGGTCATAGTTATCGCGCTGTTAATTTAGAGAATGCCGATTTAGAAGGTGCTAATCTCGAAGGTGGCCACTTAGAAAATGCTAATTTATTAGGTGCTTACTTGAAGAATGCTAATCTCAGCGAAGTTTCTCTCGAAGGTGCTGACTTACGGGGTGCCAATCTAACTAATGCCAACCTCAGCAAAGCTTATTTACGGGGAGCAAATCTTCGTGGTGTCAATCTTCGCGGAGCAAAATTGGAGAGTGCAAACTTCCGAGATACTGACCTCAAAGGTGCGATAATGCCAGATGGTAGTATTCATCCTTAAATCACTAGCAGAAGGATTTTATTATATCATGTTCGGTTGAATACTTATTATTAAGGTAGTAGGAAAGCAGCGTAAGTGGAATAAAATAGCAGTCGGAGTAGGAAAGAAATCGAAATACATTCCTTTTCTTTCTCCTTGATAGTCAGGACAAGATATTTTATTTATAACTAATTATCCGGAGATGATATTAAGCAGAAAACTCCATGAATAAATTTTTTATAAACCGTATTCTTTCACTATCATTGAGTTAAGAAAATACCAAATTATGACCTTGATACTAGGGGGGTTTAGGGATAGATATTGATTGAAGAAGTCAGAAGTTAAATTGTCAGCATTTCCTGCGGAATACTATGTAAACAGCGGTCAGCTTTTAGCTTTCCTCCTGGGTCGGAACTGCGAACTTCAACACTTATTATAGCAAATCCGGTTATTATAGGATAGTTACCTAAATATCCAAATCCTTATCAGGCAAAGATTTGGAATTTTCTGAATATCTCCTTACTCCGATCGGATTTAGTATTATAATTAATTACCGAATAATTAAGGTTTAAAGTCTCTCACTCGCCGTGGAGAAACAAGCGGTCGTTTCGCTTCGCGAGATGAAAAGCGTTTCGCTGCGCGAGATGAAAAGCGTTTCGCTGCGCGAGATGAAAAGCGTTAGCGAGAGCTACCGTAGCAAGAGGCAGCTTTCCGTAGGATGGGATGGCGAGGTTTCCCGAAGAGTGCAGAGCCGCTCCGAAGTTCGCCATATCCAATCTCCCCTTGAGAAGAAAAAATTTTCATGATTAGTCAATCCTATCCGTTTTCAAGGAGAGGTAATAATTAATTAATAATTATTAATTATTAATTATTAATTATTAATTTTTGAAGCTCGTCTTGTCTTGATGGAAAGAAATCATTTATTGATATATTTCAGATAATTTCTAGGATAAATAAGTAGCTATTCAGTTAATATAAGTGTTCTTAAACAAATCCTTACTTAATTCCTAAAAAAAATCAGAGCTGATTGCTAATAGCTGTTTGCGAAGCATTCCCGTACGGAAACGGAAATAGTTACCTTAAACTTATAGTTGGGCATTCTCACCACTAACTAAAATTAGGCGGACATTTTTGTTAAATTTTAATCATTTCATATTTCTATTTTAACCAGCTCCTAAATATTTATATCAAGTTCACTCTTATTACTTATAAATAATTTTTAGAGAGGAAGAGTATAAAAGTAAGGAATAGACGATAATTTAAGATAATTTATCTTTCTACTATAGCCTTTCTATAGCCAAAAATAAGATATTTTACTTATAACTAATTATCCGCAGTTGATATTATATGATAACTAACTTCTACAAGTATCAAGAAATTTAATTAAATGTTTGTGAAAATCTTCAGTTTTTCTCATATAACAAGCATGGCCAGCATCATCTAGGATAACTTTTTGAGAATTTGGCATTAATTCTACTAACAAATCAGCTTGTGCTACAGGTACTATCCGATCGTTACTTCCCCAAATAGCTAATGTTGGTAAATTAATCCCTTTTAATTCATCCTGAAAACGCTCAATTCCTACAGGGGAAACTGCGACAAAGCCTCCTAGTTTATCGCAATAATTAATCACAAAAGGCAAACTATAACTGCCACTCATAGAAGGAGATACTAAAATTGGCAAATTTAAGTTTAAATTATTTAATATTTCTCGCAAAAAACCTAAGCTAGAAACTGATATTCTTTGGGAACGACCATAACCAGGAATATCTACTGCAACAGCTCGATAACCTCGCATAGTCAAAAGATTGAGAGTACCTATTTCTTGCCATGTCTGAGCAGTAAAACTTGCTCCATGTAGCAACAAGACACTAACTGCATTTTTTTGGCCAGTTTCTAGGTAATGAATCCGAGCATTTTCCAGATGCAGATATTGAGAATTAATATGGGTATGCATAATTTATTTAAGCCAATTTTATTATTTTAAATCGTACAATAAAAACTGATTACTAAATATGAATATTACTAACAAAAATTCCTGGGAAAACCCAAACAGTTTTGTCGAAATTCGTTCTCCTTGGTTGACCTTAATTGGCGAACATTTGCAAGATAAGCAAGGACAAATTATTGATTATTGGCGGGTAGAAAAGGCTGATTCTGTAATTATATTAACGATTCAATCCGAGGAGTTATTATTACCTATTGCTACATATCGCCCTGGTCTGGGAAAGAAAACTTTAGATTTTCCTGGTGGTAGAGTGCCATCTGGACAAACACCAGTAGCAGCAGTGCCAAAAATTTTACAGCGGGAACTAGGAATAACAGAAGCAGCAATTATTCATCTTAGTCCCCTCAATACCACTGGATGGGCAATTAATAGCTCATTTTCTAATCAAAAACTTTACGGTTTTGTTGCCAAAATAGACTCCACAGTATCAATATCCAACGAATTATTGGGCGCTGTCTATCCTACCACAAAATCAGGTATTCTTAGTTTACTTGAGGATTTAACTTGTCTTCAGTGTCGTGCCTTGTTATTAGAGTGGCAAATTCAAACCTTTTATTGTTAATTTATGCAATACTAATGTAAATCTGTTGCGCTCATTATTTGGTATTTTTTTAATAGTTTTAATACTGGACGAATTACTGATTTTTGTTCTGTTAAATTACTAGCCCCTCTATAGGTTAAGATGTTCCAATATATCGGTAAAGCTCTTTTTTTCCACGCCAGACTAATCATTAATATGTTAATATTCTGCCATTAAGTTATATCTAAAATTAATACTAATTCTGGGGGAAAATTCATAAGTTTCCTACCATTATTTGAACTAAGGGAAACCAGAATATAGGTAAACTTAGTTCCTCAATGGTTGAAAATGTTTGTATATATTTTCGTTTCCTTTATGACTTAATTAGTAAAGCAAAAAAATTAGTTTATTTTGATATTTGTACAGTCTTATGTACTGATATTAAGTATAAAAAATGAATGGTGTAACCAGTCTATTTATAAGACTGGTTTTCTTTTTTATGGCTGTTTTTTGACAACTCATAGATCCTTTGCAATCTTACTACGGTGATTTTCTTTTGATATAGCAATCCTATTTTGTTTGTGTATAAAAATCTTACCGCTTTTAGGGAACGCTTAACTGGGAACAATGAATAGGTGAGAGTTTCGTTTTTTTATCTACTTTTTGATTACCCGCAACCTATGGGCGGATTGCTATAGACTTATATAGATATTTATAGAGAATATTCCTATCAGTTTGAGCCTTAATAATATTGGCTGAAAATTCCTTTAATACCTAAAAATTTTAGACTTAAAAATTTACAATTTGTTCCTTATTTAGATATTTGCTCAGTCTTCAAATACTATGATATGGGTTTAGCAACTTTTTAGTAATGGTACGAATTTATATGCTAAGAATGAAAGCCTTACTAGGATTATACTTGAGAAAGTAGTTTCCATTTTCTCCTCTGACCAAATCATAACTTTTTCCTGCATGTATAGTATGATTTCCCAAACCACTTCTAACCGTATCAGAGCCTTGTTTACCCAGTAGTGAGTCATTTCTCTTATCCCCACTAATCCAATCATTATCATCATTATTATGTTAATCAATTATTTAAACTAATGGCTAATAGCTGACTGCTGTTTATTTACATACCAATCCTAATTATTTACTCTACGCGATGTGCAACTTTCTACGGAATAATCAGCGTTTCTGGGTCAAGAGCGGAAAGTCTGGTTCTCACAACTCCCTAAATTTCGTCGGTTGGAAAAAGTTGCACACGGCGTTTACTCTGTAAAAAATTGACAAATTTCTGAGGATAAGCTCCGATAAGTATCATCATTTAAAACAGGAACTAAGTCGGTAATATTTATTGGTGTAGCTAACTCAATCCAAGAACGACAACCACTATATTCAGGGCGGTAAAAAATCTCATAAACTTGAGAAAGTTTATAAGTTCTCAAAAGTAAAATATAAAGCCTTTGTTGGGGTTTCCAGTTGAAGCGATCGCTGACAAATTTTTCATTCCAAATATGGTAGAAAAACAACTTGTTTAAAATAGACTTATCAGTTACTGGTAAAACATTAGTAATCTCAGCAAAACTACTAATTTTAATTTTTTCAGGATGCCAACCAGAATCTACAATTTGCACCTGGTTGGCATATTTTGATTTGAGTAAATTTGACTGTTGATGTTCAAAAGTTGGGTAGAGTAATATCTGTTGATGTGCAACAGTAAAATTACCCCCCTGTTCCCTAATTCCACCCTTTCTTAGTAACATAATTGTGTTGCCATTTTCTAAAGCATTCACAGCGACATTCCATTCTTTAAGGGCAGCAGTAGTAGTTTCCATAATTATCCGCTTATAGGTACAAATGAAACAATTGATAGTTATCTGAAAATCTGGTTAATTATTGATTATAGAACTAATATTTATATCATATCCTGTCAATTAGCCCTCGAAAAATAACTCTATCTTCTCTCGCCATTATTTATTTATCAGTATTCTACCGGAGATAATATCAGTTGATCTAGTTTTCCCCATACTTTTAATTTTCGATATGAAACAATGACAGAAGAAGAAAAAAGCTGATGGTTAATAGATGAATGTTAATTACTATATTTACTATTTGATGAGGTATGGAATTTTAGGGGAATAGGGAACAGGGAACAGAAGATTAAGATTAAGACTACACTGTAGCTCACCATCCTAAAAAGTGCTTTAATTTCAAAAAAAGCCTGTAACATTAGCAACTTTTTAGCAAAAGTTGAAGATATTAATCGGAAGTTGCGAAAAGTCTGAGAAGATATTTTTCAATAATTAATAATTAACAATTAACAATTAATAATTAATAATTACTTCTCCTTAAAACGGATAGGATTGACCAAAATGATTTTTTTTTCTTCTCTTGGTCGATTGGATATGGTTAGGTAAACCATCCATCCCATCCTACTCCATGCTCCGCAAACGACCGCTTTTTATCCTTAAAAGAAGAGGCTTTAAACCTTGATTATTCGGTAAAGTATCTAGTCTATCTAGGAGGTATAAAGTATCTTATAGCGTTTCCCAAGCTAATGAAGTACAGTTGTTTTTCTTCTTTATTTATTCCTACAGAACCAGAATTACTACTCCCTACTTCCTATTCCCAGTTAAGTGTTCCCAGTTAAGTGTTCCCTAAAACCAGGGAATTTTGTATCTCACGCTTTTTGGGAATTGCTATATGGCTTTTTGAGGTGAGGAATAGGATAAATTTATTAAGGAATGAACTATATATATATAAGTCTTAATATACCAGCTTGAAGAACATTCTCTAAGTATTACTAAAAAGGTAAATAAGAGGACGTTTAAAAGTTTATTAATAATAAGGGGTTTAGTATTGTCAAAATTACAATTGATTAGATACCGACAAAATCAAAACTAACAAGATTGA
>NZ_JAAHGT010000392.1 GCF_010672385.1 Okeania sp. SIO2F4 | reverse complement strand
GTTTATTTTATCAATAACTGATACTAAGTCCGATTTATCAAACCTAAATACTAAACTTCAAAACCTAGTATCAAAAATCATATAGCAATCCTATTTAAGTTGTAATATTTTGGTGCTAGGGGCTTGGTGGCCAGGAAGCCCGTACAGGAGTCAGGAAGACCGAGTCATAACATTTTGAAAAAAGAATGTTACGAATAATAAGCACCATAAAAAAACTTTAGATGAGATGAAAGTATATTTGACGAAAAAAATGATTTAAAACATAAAAAATTGTATTAAATCTATTCATTCTGACTCCTGAATTATGAATTATGAATTGCAATAAATACCCTAACTATTTGTAGCAAAGATTTATAAAATTGGTATCAGGTAGGGGAGCCGTCGGTAGGGCGACGTACAGAATTTTCAAGGTTTTCAGTTCAAATTAACTATTATAAAAATTGTCACAACCAATGCGCGGATTGCTATATGAGAAAAGTAGTAGTAGCAATCTATATAATTTGAGTCTCAAACCAGATGGAAAATTGAATAATTTAACGCCATAATTAAGGAATTAACAGGTCTATAATTTTGCCAATGTCTTTGGGATAAATTCAAAAAAATCATATCGCTTGTGCGATGTTAGTGTGGAATTTTTTCAAAATATTTGCTGTAAAAATAGGAAAAAATATTTATCAAGTTAAGCATGAATTGTGATCGGATTATCTGGTCTCAGAATTGAAATATCCTTCAATTAAAATGAAGCTTATTCAACTTGAATAACTGAAGTTTTTTGAATGAATAGTCAAGCGATTGCTGAGGCAAAGCTCCGCTAACGCACAAAACTACAGTGAAGATCCCCAAAATTATTATGCACTATATATTATAGTGTCTTTGCGTAAGTCGTAAGTCCTGTTTGAGAAAGGTAGTTTCAGTTAGCCTCCTGAGTCGTAACTTCGTTTTTCATGTCGCAGAGCGAAACATTACATCCGGCTCAACCCGGAAGCTTGAAATCCGGAATTTTCTTTCTCTTGGTCTATTGGATATGGCGCACTTCCGAGCCACTCTGCATTCAGAGGGAAACCCGCTCTTGACAGAGTCGCTGCCTCTTGCAGAGGATCTCCGCTTTTCATGTCGCGTAGCGAAACGCCATCCCATCCTACTCCAAGCTCCGCAATTCAAGTCGGCGAAGCCGTTTTGCTTCGCACAACGCGCGTTAACGCACAGCGACATGAAAAACGTAGTTGTGCGCTTGCCTTACGACCGCTTTTTCTCCCCTTTCAAGAAGAGAATTGAGACCTTATTTCTCGGTCAATGAAGATGATTTATATAGTATAAATACCAGGCGACTTACTAATTTTCATACTACTTTTATTTTAATTTTACAAGTTGATGTACCGAATATCAGATCAAAGATACTTATCATCTTTCCCTATTCCCTTATTTCATCAGTAACCAATCTAAACCAGATTTAGTATCAAAAAGCGATCTGTTTTTATCAAGTATCAGTTTTAATCATCCTCTAATACAAATTTGATAAATTTTTGTTAACTATAGTAATAGTATAGGTAAGGCAGAACGAAGAGAGAAAGAAGAAAGAAGAAAGAAGAAAGAAGAAAAAAAGGGGGAAAGATATAAATAGATAGCTTATACCATAATAAGCTGTTTAGTATTTAAACCGTATATCCAATTTTTCTCAAAAGCAACAGGGAATATAAAACCTAAATCATTCCTAGCTTATTAGCTCCTTTTAAGCATAAATTTCCAGCTTTCCGTTTTGTCGTCTTCTTTTTTTAAATTGCTATAACTATCCAAAAAGCGATCGCTAGACGGCAAACACAACACTTAACTTACGGTTTGCCACAATGACACCAATTGCTTCTTACCCCTAAATTAGAAAGGGTAAAGAGACAAAAGTATATAAAGTCCCTCAAAGCCTAACATTCCATAATGTTCGGTAAATACGCCTTCATGGAATCCTCTAACTAACCGCAGTATAGATAAGTATAGATATAAGTAACTTAATCTTAAGACTGTATTTTAACTGGACTTACCCTAGACTCAAACTAAACTATTGAGCTTAAATATTAGTCCTTAAGTTAATCAAAAAAATCGAGTTGACAAATAAGCAAAAATTTTGTATTTTTTAGGAGCAAAAAACTGTTATGGCAAAAGTAGTCGGAATTGACTTAGGTACAACAAACTCCTGCGTTGCTGTTATGGAAGGTGGTAAACCTACAGTCATAGCTAATGCGGAAGGCTTCCGTACAAC
The DNA here is from genome assembly GCF_010672385.1 of Okeania sp. SIO2F4. Lineage (GTDB taxonomy): Bacteria > Cyanobacteriota > Cyanobacteriia > Cyanobacteriales > Microcoleaceae > Trichodesmium. The sequence goes on along the minus strand of NZ_JAAHGT010000392.1, from coordinate 6,222 downwards.
TCCTTCCGTAGTTGCTTATGGCAAAAAAGAAGAACAACTTGTGGGTCAAATCGCCAAGCGTCAAGCGGTGATGAACACCCAAAATACCTTCTACTCAGTAAAACGGTTTATCGGGCGTAGATTTGATGAAGTAACCCACGAAACTACCGAAGTTTCCTATAAAGTTCTCAACATTAACGGTAATGTTAAATTAGATTGCCCAGCATTAGGAAAACAATTTGCCTCTGAGGAAATTTCAGCCCAAGTCCTGCGTAAACTGGTTGATGATGCTAGTAAGTATCTTGGCGAACAAGTAACGCAAGCCGTAATTACCGTACCTGCTTACTTTAACGACTCCCAAAGACAAGCAACCAAAGACGCTGGTAAAATTGCTGGAGTAGAAGTGCTGCGGATTATCAACGAACCAACTGCAGCTTCTCTAGCTTATGGATTAGATAAAAAAAGTAACGAAACTATTTTAGTATTTGACCTTGGTGGTGGTACATTCGACGTTTCCATCCTAGAAGTAGGTGACGGTGTATTTGAAGTATTAGCTACTTCTGGTGATACCCACCTTGGTGGTGACGATTTTGATAAGAAAATTGTTGATTATCTAGCTGGTGAATTTCAAAAAGCAGAAGGTATCGACCTCCGTAAAGATAAACAAGCTCTACAACGTTTAACAGAAGCAGCAGAAAAAGCAAAGATTGAACTTTCTAGCGTTACCCAGGCAGAAATTAACCTACCATTTATTACTGCTACCCAAGATGGACCTAAGCACTTAGATATAACTCTTACTAGAGCTGAGTTTGAAGGTCTATGTTCCGATCTAATAGATCGCTGTCGGATTCCTGTAGAAAATGCTATCCGGGATGCCAAGTTAGATAAAAAAGCCATTGACGAAGTAGTATTAGTTGGTGGTTCCACTCGAATTCCAGCAGTTCAAGAGGTAGTCAAGAAAGTCTTAGGTAAAGACCCCAACCAAAGTGTTAACCCTGATGAGGTGGTAGCTGTTGGAGCTGCTATCCAAGCAGGTGTATTAGCAGGCGAAGTTAAAGATATTCTCTTGTTAGACGTTACTCCCCTATCTCTGGGTGTGGAAACTCTCGGTGGCGTAATGACAAAAATTATTCCGCGCAACACTACTATTCCTACCAAGAAATCAGAAGTATTCTCAACTGCTGTAGATGGTCAGACAAATGTAGAAATTCATGTACTGCAAGGTGAGCGGGAAATGTCTACTGATAACAAGAGTCTAGGAACTTTCCGCTTAGATGGTATCCCCGCAGCACCTCGCGGTGTACCTCAAATTGAAGTTACTTTCGATATTGATGCTAATGGTATTCTGAATGTAACTGCAAAGGATAAAGGTACTGGTAAGGAACAATCTATTAGTATTACAGGTGCTTCTACTCTGCCAGATACAGAAGTTGATCGGATGGTTAAAGAAGCAGAAGCAAATGCTGCTGCAGATAAAGAGCGTCGCGAGAAAATTGACCGCAAAAACCAAGCTGATTCTCTAGCATATCAAGCTGAGAAGCAAATTCAGGAGTTAGGAGATAAGGTTCCTGAAGCTGATAAGACTAAGATTGAAGGCTTGATTAAAGACTTGCGCGATGCTGTCGCTCAAGAAGACGATGAGAAGATTACATCTCTGAGTACTGAGTTACAACAAGCTCTCTACACTGTTAGTAGCAATATCTATCAACAAGGGGATGGCGCACCTGGTGATGGTGCTGCACCAAATGGTGATGCTGGTGCTTCCTCCTCTTCCTCAAGTGCTGGTGGTGGAGATGATGTAATTGATGCTGATTTTACTGAAGCAAAGTAGTCTATGACTCTTATGGCAGTTTTGACTTAGGTAGACCAGAGTAGGGATGTTCCATGGAACCTCCCTACAAAGTTTTACAGCGCTTTCAGATTGCTGAAGCACGTTGAAATTTCCTGACTAAGAAACAATCAAAATATTGAGGAATTTTTCTTAGGAGCAATATCAGCAATAATTTCATTCTATGAAGCACTAGACTGACTGTTGAGCGCTCGAATCTTTCTATCTATAAACCTCCCGACAAAATTATCAACCGCTTCATTATCTAAAGCTCCTAAAAAATCTTGGGGATTTTCGGTTCCATCGTTGCCAAAATTGTGATATCATAAAACTTAACTGGGGTTACTCGCCCATATACATGATTTTTTATTCAACCAAGATTGATAATTAAGGGGCGATCGCAATATTGAGGAAATTTCCCCTCGAACAATATCAGAAAAAAAATCATTCTGTGAAGCATCCATAGCTTTTTCCCGCTTGAGTCTTTCTCTCTATAACCTCCCGACAAAATTATCAACCGCTTCATTATCTAAAGCTCCTAAAAAAATCTTGGGGATTTTCGGTTCCATCGTTGCCAAAATTGTGATATTATAAAACTTAACTGGAGTTACTCGCCCATATACATGATTTTTTATTCAACCAAGATTAATAATTAAGGGGCGATCGCAATATTGAGGAAATTTTCCCCCCGAACAATATCAGAAAAAATTTTCATTCTGTGAAGCACCCATAGCTTTTTCCCGCTTGAGTCTTTCTCTCTATAACCTCCCGACAAAATTATCAACCGCTTCATTATCTAAAGCTCCTAAAAAATCTTGGGGATTTTCGGTTCCATCGTTGCCAAAATTGTGATATTATAAAACTTAAGTGGAGTTACTCGCCCATATACATGATTTTTTATTCAACACAAGATAGTATGGTTTCTCAGCAATAGAACTCCGTTCCGCTTTGCTACGCAGATGAAAGGCGTTTAGCTGCACTACATGAAAGGCGGAGGGAGCCTAGTAGCAGCCATAACACTCAGGTTGTAGAAAGGAAAATCAATCTATAAAGATACTAAATAACTTCTATAAAAGAATGGCTGAATGCTTACAATAACTGATAACTAATAACTAATAACTGATAATGGCAAAACCTTCTCCGACTCCAACTCATCAATCAAAAGTAGCTAAGGTTAGACAACTGCGACAAATTAGCGACTTACTTGATAATGCTATTCGTGTTCCTGGTACATCATTAGGTGTTGGTCTTGATCCAGTGCTAGGATTAATTCCTGGTGGTGGTGATGTTTTGGGAGGACTAATTTCTGTTTATATAGTATTCTCTGCGGCAACTATGGGATTACCCAAAGAGACTCTAACACGAATGGCTACTAATATAGTTTTTGACTCACTAGCTGGTATTGTACCTGTTTTTGGGGATTTGTTTGATGTTGCATGGAAAGCAAATTCTAAAAATATGGATCTATTGGAGAATCATTTAGAATCTCCTCAAGTTAGTAAAAAAGCAGATAGCTGGTTTATTTTTCTACTTTTAGGCGGCTTAATTTTATTTGTAATTGCTATTGCTACTTTAGGTTTTTTTATTATTAGTTTTTTAGTCAAAATAATACAGTTTATTATATCTGGTTAGGTGGATAAAAATGGCTATAAAAATTGCACTTTTTAATCATAAAGGTGGTGTAAGTAAAAGAACCACAACATTTAATTTGGGTTGGATGTTAGCATCTAAAGGAAAAAGAGTAATTCTGGTAGATACAGACCCTCAATGCAATTTAACAGGTATGGTTTTGGGGTTTTCTCGTAAACAAGAATTAGAATAAATTTACAGTAAAAACCAAGATATTAAATCTGCTTTAGCACCTGCGTTTGAGTCTCAACCTAGATTAGTAGAGGGAGTTGAATGTATTAAAAATGAACAACAAGATGGTTTATTTCTTTTACCAGGTCATGTGGGATTAGCTGAATATGAAGTAACTCTGGGAATAGCTCAAGAATTAAGTGGTTCTATTCAAACTCTTCAAAACCTTCCCGGTTCAATTTCCTATCTATTTGAAAAGACAGCAGAAAAATTTTCTGCCGACTATATTTTAATTGATATGAGTCCTAGCTTAAGTTCAATCAATCAGAACTTACTGATGACTAGCAATTTTTTTATTGTGCCTACTGTTCCTGACTTTTTTTCTATAATGGCAATTGATTCACTGGCAAGAATAATACCAAGATGGCATAGTTGGGCAAAAAAAGCTAGTGAATTACAAGTTTTGCAAGACGCTAGTTATCCTTTTCCAAAAGTAACACCTCTTTTTCTAGGAACAATTATCCAAAACTATCGAATCAGATATCAAAAACCTTCTGCTAGCTTTCAGGAATGGATAGATAAAACTCAAAAAGCTGTTTCAGATGTATTAGTTCCATCATTAGGAAAAGAAAATATGTTATTACCGAATGAAGTTTACTATTCTCAAAATATTAATGATTATTGTCTGACTACAATGTCTGATTTTAATAGTCTTATTGCCATCTCCCAGAACTGTCAAACACCTGTTTTTGCATTGACAAAAGAGCAAATTCAACAAGAAGGTAAACACTATGGAAAAGTTTTAGAAAGTACCTTAAAATCACAAAATACTTTTAAAGATACTTTTTAAACTTTAGCCGATACAATCATTAATTTAACTTCAAATAATGTCTGATTTTAACAGTATCATTGCCATATCCCAGAACTGTCAAACACCTGTTTTTGCATTGACAAAAGAGCAAATTCAACAAGAAGATAAACACTATGGAAAAGTTTTAGAAAGTACCTTAAAATCACAAAATACTTTTAAAGATACTTTTTCAAATTTAGCCGATACAATCATTAATTTAACTTCAAATAATGTCTGATTTTAACAGTATTATTGCCATCTCCCAGAACTGTCAAACACCTGTTTTTGCATTGACAAAAGAGCAAATTCAACAAGAAGGTAAACACTATAGACCACTTTTATAAACTACCTTAAAAGCACAAAATACTTTTAAAGATGCTTTTTCAAATTTAGCCGATAGAATCATTAATTTAACTTCAAATAATGTCTGATTTTAACAGTATTATTGCCATCTCCCAGAACTGTCAAACACCTGTTTTTGCATTGACAAAAGAGCAAATTCAACAAGAAGATAAACACTATGGAAAAGTTTTAGAAAGTACCTTAAAATCACAAAATACTTTTAAAGATACTTTTTCAAATTTAGCCACTCGAATCATTAATTTCACTTCAAATGCAGTCTGTGCTTGACCAATTCCACATTAGTATTAATCGTGTTAGAGATTTGATAGCTCTTCATAACTCTGTTAGAGCTAAATCTACTTCTGTTCTCGATCTTTCAGATATGTTGAGAGCTGCTTTAGTTCTAGCTGTAAGTGCCTTAGACTATTATATACATGAAGTTGTGAGATTAGGAATGCTAGAAATACATCGAGGTTTACGTATTGAACCCCCTGCATTTTCTCGTTTTCAAATTTCTTTAGGTACTGCAAGAGAAGGGTTGAAAAATCCTCCTGACTTTGAATTTTATTTAGAAGATGAAATTCGACAGCGACATAGTTATAAAAGTTTTCAACAACCAGATAGTATAGCAGATGCAATTAGGCTAATTTCATATAAAAAATTGTGGTTATAATTTGCAAGTATTATGGGTAGAAAAAATAATGATATTAAGCAAGAATTTAAAATTATTATTGACCATAAAATTATGTTTCAAAACTCCCCTTGAAAGGGAATAAAAAAAAATAAAATTCAGTATTTGAAGCATCCCTATTTCATTGAGGTACTGATAACTGATAACTGATAACTGATAACTGAAATGGCCCTCGAAATAAGATTGCTCACGAAGCAGACATAGATCCAACTTTAAGTTTAGGTAATAGATGGGAAATTGACGAAATTATCGTTAGTGGTGAAGTTGATTTTATCGAAAAGGTTGTTAATAGTATTCATTCAATTCTTTAATAAGAGAAAGTTACAAAGGTTTCAATAATTAATAATTAATAATTAACAATTAACAATTAACAATTAATAATTACCTCTTCTGTAATAGAAGGATTGCCTAAAAGGATTTTTTTTCTTCTCTTGGTTGATTGGAGGCCAGCGAGGAGACCTCGCCATCCCTCAACCGCTTTTTTCTCCATGAATGGAGAAGCTTTATACCTTAATTTTTCGGTAATAAAATGCTTAGAGTTAAAATCAGGAAATAAATATTCTTTACTTCCCTAGGGGGATTTTAGAAAAAAATAGGTTAAAAATAAGCTCAAAACCTTATACAGTAGTGTTTTCACCTTAAATCAACTGTTTTCTTGATATATCTAGGTTTTCCTACGGAATGCTACGCAAACAGCCATTTTTAGCACTGTGAGGTATTTCCCTTGCTAAT
>NZ_JAAHGT010000391.1 GCF_010672385.1 Okeania sp. SIO2F4 | reverse complement strand
TTGTCTACACCGACGATTCAGTTTTTTAAGGATAAGGGTTTGGTGGAACAGTTGAAAGGTGTGAAGCGTAAGAGTGAGTATAGAAAAGTGATTCAAAGTAATATGAAGGCTAATCTAAGTATTAGATGGGTGGGAAAATTTCTAACTATCAGGACTTACGCACCTGCAACGTATTTTCGTCCGAAGCGACCGACTCTTAAGCAATCTCAAATCCTAGTTTTTCCTACCTCATGCGTAAGTCCTGACTATATCAGTGAAAAACCACAAACATTTTCATTCTCTGAAGCTCCTGAAAAAATTCGGCGGGTCAAAGGAATTTCAGTTGCATCCTCACTAAAATTCTGATATGATAAAAACTATATGGGTCTACTCGCCCATGCGCATGATTTTTTATTCAACTAGATTTGCTGGCTGAGAGACCATCAAATATTCAGGAATTTTCCCCACAAGCAATACCAGAAATATTTTCATCTTGTGAAGCTTCCATGCTTGTTTTTCCGATCGTCGAATACTTCCATCCATCCTTAGTGAAAAACCACAAACATTTTCATTCTCTGAAGCTCCTGAAAAAATTCGGCGGGTCAAAGGAATTTCGGTTGCATCTTCACAAAAATTCTGATATAATAAAAACTATATGGGTCTACTCGCCCATACGCATGATTTTTTATTCAACTAAATTTGCTGGCTGAGAAACCATCAAATATTCAGGAATTTTCCCCACAAGCAATACCAGAAATATTTTCATCTTGTGAAGCTCCAATGCTTGTTTTTCCGATCGTCGAATACTTCCATCCATCCTTAGTGGGAAAAGCACAAACATTTTCATTCTCTGAAGCTCCTGAAAAAAATTCGGCGGGTCAAAGGAATTTCAGTTGCATCCTCACAAAAATTCTGATATAATCAAACTATATGGGTTCATTCGCCCATGGGCATGACTATTTATTCAACTAAAAATAGTCATAATTTCGAGCGCGAATGCTGTAGAAAGGAAAATTAATTTAAAAGAGACCAAATAGTTTCTATATTTGATCAGAATTCCCAACCACTCATTTGTAAAATTATTTTATTAAAGTTGAGTTTCGATTCCTCAACCAAACCTACGCTATTTACTCTTAACGAAGGTTCTCTAATTCCTCTGATGTAAAAGGATTTTCTTTCTTTTTCAGAGATTCAATCCAAGCTTGTCGTTGTGCTTTTTTTTCTGCATTATCAGTCGATTTAATAAACACTTAAAACTATTCAATAGCACCATTAAAATCAGATATTAATGCTCTGGCAAAACCTGTATTATTCCGAATTAATCCATTATCAGGGGCAATTTTAACTGCTTTTTCACAGGAAAACATTACCTTTTCTTCTTGGTTATTCAGACTACCTTTCCAGCAAATATAATTCCAATCATCAGCAGAAATTTCTAAATCTGAATCCAATTCTTGAGCCTGATTATAAGCTAAAATTGCTTCATCAACTTGACCTTGTGTGACTAATGTCTTTCCAATAAAAACGAGACTCTTTGCTGAATTTAAACTCAAGTTAGAGTCAAGTTTTACTGCCTTTTGAAAAGCAGAAACTGCTTCATCAATGTTACCATCTGCTGCCAATTTCTCGCCCTGTAAAAAGAAAGCTGTTGCAGAAGGTTCTATTCCACACAGACGACGATCCTCTTCACTAACATTGGGGTTATTCTTCAGGTAGTCGCTCACCCAATTACAACTGCGTACTAGCAGATCGTCAAGATTTAAGTTCCAAAGTTTGAGGGTTTTATCGTCACTAACAGTTAGGAGAATATCATCGTTGGGGCTAAAAGCAAGAAATTCGACCAGGTGATTATGGCCAAGTAAGGTATGTATTAGAGTTCCATCTCGTTTCCAGAGTTTGATTGTTTTATCGTGACTTGTAGATGCAATCATATTACCCTTGGGGTTAAAAGCAACTCCCGTAACTAAATTGCTATGACCTTCGAGACTCCTTAAAAAACGGCCATTTGGTTTCCAAAGTTTGACGCTTTGATCGGCACTAGCAGTAGCCATGAGGTCGCCTTTGGGGCTGAAGGCAATACTATAAATCCTATCTTCATGCTTTTCGAGAGTCTTTAAGGGAATGCCATTTTGTCTCCAGAATTTAAGTTTTGCATCGTAACTTCCTGAAATAATTAGGTCTTTTGTGGGGCTGAAGATAACGCTCAGAACCTTATGGCTATTATCTGAGAGAGTCTTTACTTCACTTCCATCAGGTTTCCAGAGTTTTATTGTGCGATCGCGACTAGCAGTAGCTATTAGATTTCCATCAGGACTAAAAGCAATGTCGTAAATATTTTTATCGTGTCCTTTCCAATTATTAAGCAAACTGCCGTCAGATTTCCAAACTTCAATTATACCACTTGCATTACCTGTAACAATATAATCACCCTTGGGGCTGAAGGCAACACTGTTGAGACCTTTGCTACTTATTCCAGAAGCAATACGAGTATCATTAGACTTTAAGAGAGCATGATAGTCTAAAATATAGAGTTTCCTATCGTAACAAGCCAAAGCAATTAAATCTCCTTTGGGACTAAAAGCAATACGTCGGCAATGATATCTTTTAAATGTGTCCTTTACCGTATTCTTTTTCCAAAGTTTTACAGTTTTATCCTTACCAACCGAAGCAATTAGACTGCCATTAGGACTAAATACAGCATTGTAAATGGGATTGCTATGTCCCTCAAGAGTGTCCACTAAGTTACCGTTGGGTTTCCAGAGTTTAATGGTGTTGTCAGCAGCAGCAGAAGCAATTAGCTTGCCATCGTGGCTGAAATCAACACTGAAAACTTTATCGCTATGTCCTTCCAGAATATTTACTAAATGGCCATCTCGGTTCCAAAGTATGACATTATTATCATAGCTAGTAGAAGCAATTAACTTGCCATCCGGGTTGAAAACAACACTGAAAACATCCTTTTTATGTTTTTCAAGAGTGTTTAACAAATTGCCATCTGATGTCCAGAGTTTAACAGTCTTATCAGCACTAGCAGTAGCAATTAGGTCGCCATTGGGACTGAAAGCAACACTGTAAACTTTATGTCCTTGATGTCCTGTGAGAGTTTTAAAGAAGCTACCATCGGATTTCCAAAGGTTGACAGTACCATCATAACTAGCAGTACCAATTAGTTCTCCATTGCGACTAAAGGAAATTTTCCTGACTTCTTTGCTATGTCTTTTATGCTCTTTGAATATTTGAAACGAGCTGCCATCAAATTTCCAAAATTTTACAGTGCCATCTTTAGTCGCAGTTACAATTAGATCGCCTTTACGACTGAAAGCAACTCTATAAGCTGGAGAATTGTGTTCTAAGGTATCTACTAAATTGCCACCTAGCGTCCAAATTTTTACTGTTGTATCTTTGCTGGCAGTAGCAATTAGTTCCTCATCTCCATAAGCTAGATGATATCCGAATCTTACCCTATAAATTTTATTAGTATGTCCTCTAAGAGTAGTTACAACAGTACCATCCTCTCTCCAAACTGTGGCAGTTGTGTCAGAACTTGCTGAAGCAATTAATTTACCATCATGGTTGAAAGCTACACTATTGATTTCTGTAGTATGTCTATCTAAGCTATTGTACTCCTTGAAACCTTGCCAATAAACCATCTCTCGCAGCATATCAATACCTTGAATGCGGGTCTTAATTTCTGCCCAGTTAGCTTTTGTTAAATTTTTCCCAAGCTTAATACCTTCAATTAGTGCATTGAAATCTTGAGTAGCAGCAAAGCGTGCTTTTAAATTACCAAATTCAGCTCTCATTAGGGCATTTTGCTCTCCAATAAAAGTCCTAATAGCAAGAAGGGAAACTATTACAGAAAATGCGACCAGTCCACTAAATGTTAGTTGACGTTGGCGTTGTTTTTGCTTATATTCCTTTTCTTGCTGTTCTTGACTCAACCGAATAAACTCTTGTTCAGCTTCAGAAAGTTCCTCTTGACGCTCTTTGAGTTTTTCCTCCGCTTGAACAAGTGCCGCCCCTCGCAATAATTGTTCCCCATCGCGCTGCATCTCCTGCCAATGAACCATTATCCCCCGCATTCGTTCTTGCCAGGCACGAAATTCTCGGTCTGCTTCCATCCATTCTCTCAGTTGACTCCAGTTTCTAATTAAAGCTTCATGGACGACTTCAACAGTTTCTTGTTCTGTTTTTTGCTGTTGCTCTGAATTGTCTTCTTGTTCGCGGGTGACAACTCTACGGTTGGTAATAACCAACCGTGCATCGGCTAATTTTTTGACTAAATTCCAATTGTTTTCGTTTAATTCAGCTTTAGTAGCGACTCGTCGAGTATCTTCTGTTCCTTCCCCTGGACGCACTAACTGTACAAAAATGTGGTGGACTTTTTGTTGTTCCTCTGGTTTGAGTTGACGATATTTTTCATCAGCATAACGAGTTAATGCACCTGATACTTGACCAATTTCTTTATAAGCTTTATGAGTTAAATTTTTACCTTGGCGTTTTTTCCAAAGTTCTGTTAAAGCAAATTCTAATAAGGGTAAATTTCCTGGTTCTTTATCTATATCTTTAAAAATGCGTTCTACTAATCCTGCTTCAAAATTAACCCCTAAATTTTGAGCGGGTTTTTCAATAATTTCTCTGAGTTCTTTTTCGTTCATTGAACGGATTTTTACATCCCCATTTCGCAAGACATCTGCTAATGGTCGATAAGACAATACATTTCCTAAAAAATCAGCCCGCATCGTAGCAATTAATAGAGTCGATAAAGAAGATTGTTCCTTGAAAGATTGAAATGTATTTAAGAGAATATCTAGAAAATTCCGGCGGGTTTGTTCGTCGCTACAAAGAGTATAAAGTTCTTCAAATTGGTCGGCAATTAATAAAGTCCGACTTTGAGGATGATTATGTTGTATTTGCTCAAAAACTTTTAGTAATTGATTAGTCTTTTTTGTATCTTTTAAATAGTTGGATAACTCGTCAGCTTGAATAATGAGTTGAGTTGGATTTAAGTCTGGTGTGTAGAGTGGAACTAATGCTTGAGCAAGAGCATAAAATGGATCTGTTCCGGGACGAAAGTGGGTAAATTGCCAATTATCCTCCTGTTGTAGCTTCGGAACTAATCCTGCAAAAATAACGGAAGATTTACCGCTGCCGGATGCACCAAGAACAGGAATAAATCTCTTTGTCTGAGTAGCTTGATAGAGTTCTTCAATAAACACTTCTCGCCCAAAAAAATATTCGGCATCTTTTGGGCCAAAGGTAAATAATCCCCGATAGGGACAGGGTAAATTATCTGTTTCCTCTGTCGTCTCATCAGGGATAGTTGTTGTTTCCTCTCGGTAATAGTTATAGTAGTTGTAAATGCTTACTTTCCCTGTGGAATTAATAACGGTAACATCTTTCCCCTGTTGAACCACTTCTACAACAGCTTGAATAGCCTCATCGCTCCAATTAAAATAGTTGCGATCGCCAATATGAATTTTTTTACCATCATCAATAGAAACATTAAATTTACCTAATTGTTGTAGAGTTTCATTATCATTATTTTTGAGTAATTGACGTAAAGATTCCAGGTCAGAATCATTCCAATTACCCGATCGAATGCGATTTATAATGTCATTGGGATTATTAGAAATTGCCATCTTTTATCTAAACTATTCTTTATTAAGAGAATGTCGATCGTTAGAGTTAATAGGATTTACGGAAAGCAACTAATACCATAATTCTTAAGCTCCCCTTTCCAAGCTATGCTTGGGGGGATTAAACTCTTCCACATCTTTAACAAATTGGTATAAGAAACCGGGTTTATTGCCCTGAAGATTGTCTTTCAAACGGCAAAATTGATCGACCCGGTTTCTGCATAAGTCCTAGTTAAAAAACTTGCAATACCTCACTTATTTTTGACTGAATTAATTGTTTGGTTTTCTCTGCTGCATAATTATTTGCACTATCATCATGTCGAGCTACATCAGGTTTAATATTAGTAACTCGTCCATTAATAATTTCAACTTTAACTGTAAAGTTTCCATTTAGTGCTTTATTACGTCCCCAAGGTTTATCAACTCTTACACTAAAGATATTAATTTCTTTGTAAACTTTTGAATACCATTTTCCCACGATAGTATATTGTTGAATATGTTGATTATTTTCAGTATAATCATGGGAATTTTCTAGAGATACATCTTCTAACCAAACATTATAAGTATAAAAACTTCCTGTTTGGCGATCGCCTTCTTCTCCTTGTAATCTAGCATTATTAAGAAAGAAATATTTAGCATCTTCTAGACCAAAGCTAAATCCTCGATAGGGACAGGATAAATTATCTGTTTCCTCTGTCGTATCAACTGAGGCAGTTGTTGTTTCCTCTCGATAATAATTGTTGTAGTTGTAGATAGTAACTTTCCCAGTAGGATTGAAAACTGCAACAGCTTTCCCCTGTTGAACCACTTCTACAACCGCTTGAATAGCTTCATCGCTCCAGTTAAAATAGTTGCGATCGCCTATATGAATTTCTCTACCCTCATCAATAGAAACGTTAAATTTCCCTAATTGTTGTAGAGTTTCATTATCATTATTATGGAGCAATTGACGCAAAGATTCCAGGTCAGAATCATTCCAATTACCCGATCGAATGCGATTTATAATGTCATTAGGATTATTAGAAATTGCCATTTTTTATCAAAATATTGTTTAGCGATATGTTTGTAGTAGGGCTTTAGCCCTATCTATAGTTCGAGCCAAAGCCCTACTACGAGCTTTAATTAGAATTATTCAACGGATTAATTACCGTGACTTTGGTCACCAATTTTAATATTTTCTCCTGTGTTAATATTGATGTTGTATTTAACAGAATTATCATCAGAACTTTGATCTGGACTTTGAACCATCCTACGGTTCTGTTCAACTGTCTTGTTGTTGCCAAATACATTTCCTTGATTATCACTGCCCACCATATTTCCTGAACCAGTCAAAGCGGTAGAATTTTCCGAAGCAGTAACAACTTCAGAATTCTGAGCTGCGACTGCACCATCACCTTTTGCTGTAATATTTACACCAACAAGCTCTTTAATCTTCTCTTCTACTTGAGATTGTTCGTCTTCCCATCCCTTAAAACCTTTTCCACCCATAAGTTTAGCAATCACAAAATCTTCTGTTGCCATATCAAAATTAGGAGTTTGCTCTCTTTGATAAAACTTACCCACACTTTCAGGTACAGCTTTGCTAAGATAATTCATCAAATTAGAAAGCTTCACTTCTGTATCACCAGATTTATTGGCAGCACCCTGTAAAGCTTCTAAAAAATGATTGGTGTAGATACTATATAACCCATCTGGATGTATCCAAGATTTCTCCTCTCCCCTAGAAGACGTAAACACAACTCGTCCTTTTCCTTGTTTTAACTGCTCAACTAATCCCTTAGAAGGAGAAACACGCTTGAAATCATCAAAATCATCGAAAAGCTCTGCATCTAACTTCTCGACTTCACGGACAATCTCTTCTGGGTCTTTAGAGGTTGCCATTCCCGCAGCATGACAACTATCTATGACAACTAATAAACGTTCTGCTGAAATTTGTCGCAGAGCTTCAGTAAAAACTTCAGCCGATAATGCAGAAGCCGGCATTTTTCTCACTTTAATATCGTGTTGCAATAAATAGTAACGATTGTCATCTTTACTCAACCAACCATGTCCTGAATAATATACAAATATTGTCGCTTCCTTATCAGCACTTGCTGATTCCTGTAACCATTTCAACCCTTCTAAAATATTGTTTTTTGTTGCTTCCTTGTTATTCAGAACTCGAATTTTGTTTTCTGAATAAGCACATAATTCAGGGTCAATCAGCGCAGCATAAATAGCTTGAGTATCTTTAACTGTAACGGGTAAAGATAAAGGTTTATATGCCGATTCTCCCACACCAATGAGTAAAGCATAACCATGAGAAAATTCTTCAGACATTTGGTTTCCTCCCTAATTTATATTACCGATAAATTGTGGGTATGCGCCTCCCCTTTTAAGGGTAAAAAAGAAAAAATTTTTCCTGTTCCTCAATCCTATCCGTTTTCAAGGAGAGGTAATAATTAATTATTAATTATTAATTATTAATTGTTGAACTAATCTTGATAACGACTAACCCGAAAAACCAGATAATTATATTCCAGGGGTGAGCCATCCGCTTTGTGAACAATCGTCCCTAAATTGCGATCGTAAATCCATCTACCATCCCACTGAATTATGGTTTCATCAGGAACTTGCACTGCAATATAGTTTCCTTCCCGCAACCGAAATCCCATTGGGGCGGTTTCGTTAAAGTCCAAACCCAGATAAAACTTCTGGACTGGGACATTCCGAGTACGTTCGGCCAAACCCTTGAATGTGGGTGAAATTCAAAAAATGAGCCAATCATTATGGGGGGTTATGTTGACGATCCCAATCAATAAATCATAATTTTTTTATGCTAAAAAATAGAATTACTAAAATTTTATTAATTTTTATTTT
>NZ_JAAHGT010000390.1 GCF_010672385.1 Okeania sp. SIO2F4 | reverse complement strand
TCTGGGAACAGGGAACAGGTACGAGTTTCGGTTTTTTTATCTACTTTTTGATTACCCGCAACCTATGCGCGGATTTCTATACATTTTTGGTTAAAAGTACCTACTTGGATACTAGCCTCACAATTAACTGTTAGAATAACTTAGTTTTGTTAACCTCAACAATATACATTAAAGATGACAGATATGACTCAGCAATATCAGATTGGTTTAGTTATCTATCCAGATATGACTCAACTTGATATAACTGGACCTTTTCAAGTGTTCTCATTTATTCCCAATGCTCAGGTGCTAATACTTTGGAAAAACTTAGAACCTGTCTGCAGTCATAATGGTTTGACAATTTTGCCTACTCTCACTTTCGAGCAATGTCCAAATTTAGATGTTCTTTGTATTCCTGGAGGTCCAGGTCAAATTGAAATGATGCAGGATGAGGAGGTTTTACAATTTTTACGAGAGCAGGGAAAAACAGCCAAGTTTGTTACATCAGTTTGTACGGGTTCTCTCATATTAGCTGCTGCTGAATTACTACAGGGTTACCGAGCTGCTTGCCATTGGGCGTTTCGCGACCAGTTAGCAATGCTAGGAGTTGAAGTAGGAACAGAACGAGTTGTTATTGACCGAAACCGCATTACTGGGGGTGGAGCATTGACTTAATCAACGAATAACGATATAATACGTATTTAAGCACACCATTAGACAGGCTGCGCTCAATCTCCATGAAATCCATTAGAACCAAACTCAAATTAAATGATCAACAAGAAACTCTGATGGCACAACACGCAGGTTATAGTAGATGGTGCTACAACTGGGGTTTAAGTTTATGGAATACTGCTTACAGAGATGGTTACAAGCCCAACCCTCGTAAACTCAGAGAGGTTTTTACTAATCACACCAAACCCCTCTACCCCTGGATGAAAAATTTGTCGTCTAAAGTTTATCAATATGCTTTTATAAACTTAGGTGAAGCATTTAAGAGGTTCTTCCAAGGATTGGGTAAACGCCCACGGTTTAAGAAGAAAGGTAAGTCTGATTCATTCACAATTGATAATTGTGGAAAACCCATAGAATTAAATGGATGGAGTCACAAATTACCTTTTATTGGTATGGTTAAAACTTATGAACCAATTGAAGCAACTACTCAAAAAATCACTATTAGTAGACTTGCAGGTGAATGGTATTTAAGTTGCAGCTATGAATTTAGTGCAACTCCCACACCAAAAACTACTGAAGTTGTAGGTGTAGATTTAGGAATTAAGACACTAGCAACACTAAGTACAGGTGAAGTCTTCCAGAGTGTTAAGCCTTACAAAAAAGCGCAAAACAGACTAGCTAAGTTACAACGACAACTGAGTAAGAAAATTAAGCATTCAAGCAATTGGTACAAAGCTGTAGTCAAGGTAGCCAAACAACATAGACGAGTAGCTAACATCCGCAAAGATGCACTTCATAAACTGACAACATATCTAGCCAAAAACCACGGCATTGTTGTGATAGAAGACCTAAATGTATCTGGAATGTTAGCTAACCATAAGTTAGCTAAGTCAATAGCAGACCAAGGATTTTCTGAATTTAGAAGACAGCTTGAATACAAGTGTCCATGGTACGGTTCTGAGTTAGTAATAGTTGATATGTTTTTTCCATCATCAAAAACTTGCTCGAATTGTGGTCATGTTCAAAATATGCCCTTAAATGTAAGAACTTATGACTGCCCTGAATGTGGCTTGTCAATAGACAGAGATTTAAACGCCAGTATTAACTTAAGAAATGCGGTCGGGCAAGACCCGTGAATGCCTGTGGATGAGTAACCGCCGACGGCCTCAGTGGAAGCAGGAAGTAAACATTAAAATGTCACTAATTATGCGGTGCTACCCCGCGGGGTGCGTAAGACGCAAGCGGTCAGACCCCGCGTCGCCGTCAGGCGCAAGGGAATGCTGACCAAGAGAGGGAACGCGCACCAAGAGAGACGTTTTATATCGGTTTTATGAAGCAGTACAACCCTGCACCACCTTTTGATGCTGGTTCCCCAGAAGTAGCAGGAGCAGCTCTAGTTGAGCAAGTGAAAGATTTAGGAAAACCAATATTAGAGGCATCTTTGGCAGCAACTAGAAAAACTGCTTTAGCAATGGGATTTGATGTATGAATTTTTTCTAATTAGGGTTTGCTGATTAAATCTAAAAAACTTATACAGTAACGATTTAAGGCATTTTTTATCAGAGAAAGTACCAGTTTTTTGCTCTCGTGATCTGCAAAAAGTGAGGATTTTAAACAGACAACAGCGGAAAAATTAAGGGATAATTGTTCCAACTACATTGCCTAAGTTCACCATTTCTACTGACTACTACAAAGAGTAAAAATACTTTTTCAGCAAACCCTAATTATTGTCACTATTAGGTAGTTGCTTTTAGAGCAATTCCAATTAATCAATCATACTTAAACTGTCTCCCCTTCTAGCCAATCCTCTTTGAAGGGTAGCAAATTGGGGAGGTCTAAATTGTATACATTACTTAAGTTGACACTAAACCTGCTGCTTGCAATGCTTCCCACACTCTGTTTGAACACTTTTTCGGTGTCAGATTAGCGATCGCTATCCACTGAATTCCTAAAGGTCCGACTTCTGGATCGTCACTACTGAGATTACTTGGTTTTGGTTCCACTGTGCACTGATAAATAATATTTAAAGTATGAAGTAGCTTCCCTTCTCCTTCAGGAAAAAATTTCTCTGCTATTGTCAGCAGTCGTTCTACCTGAAAATTTGTAATTCCTGTTTCTTCTTTTATCTCTCGTGCTAGTCCTTCCATTAGAGTTTCTTGTGGTTGTAAACCTCCTCCTGGTAAGTCCCAACAATTAGGTTCTGGGTCTGTCATTTGATGCAGTAACAGCACTTGATCGTCTGCCACAAATAATCCTAATACTGCTACTCTTAATCTTACTTCTGATTGCATTTTTCCCAATTAATTCTCAACTCAATTTATTTTCCATAGTAAACATTAGGAGAATACTCAAATCTGAATTAGGATTTGCCTAAAAAAACCAAGTTTCTGCGATAAATCCTTGGTTTGAACTATAGACATCTACTCACATAACCGAGTTTGCTTACTTCGCGTCGGTAAGTCCTGTGAATATTAATGTCCAATTTTCAGCTTATACTTCTCTAAAAAGAAAATATAATATTTTTTTATAGTTAATATCAGTTTTGATTTTATGTTATCGCCTTAATAATATAGAAAAATTCTATCATAAAAAAATAAATTAAAAATGATTTATAATAATATAACTCGTGATAATAGTCACTAATTAATATTGATTATTTAGCTTATATTGAATTTTAGAGGATACAGATACAGATGCACAATTACATCCAATCAACCTAAATGGGTAATCCAGTTTTTGCCGTATTGATATACCAAATTTAGGGATGTCACTGTGTCAAATTCAAGTAATAATAAAAGTGTAGGGGGTGAAAATAAAATTACAGCTAGGGGGTGGCCATAATGACTAACTTTGATTGCTTCTACATTTTACTGACAGCTACAATTTACCTGGGACTAATTTATATGGTGTTAAGCTGGATTCCAAATAAAATTAAGAAAACTGGCTAGAATTGTGGGATTAATAGGGTATGGGATCAAGGTAAAGACTTTTTTCTGATAAATGTGAGAAAATAGCGTTGGCGGAGCCTAGCGGCAGCTATATCGCCTCTTAACCCAACCCTCTTCTAAATCAGTAGTTTTTATGAGTATTTTTGACAATACTAAGTAAATTATCTAAGTTAAAATACTGATTATTAGATTACTTAATCGAGTTTGGTTCAGCAATTAACAATTAACAATTACCTTTTCTTTTTAAGAAGAAGATTGACTAAAAGGAAAATTTTTTCTTTTCTCTATCCTAAAAGGTTTACCAATCAAAAGTATTGATTTTCTTGAGTTTTTCTTACATTCTGTTCGTGTAGCGTTTCTGAAGGAAAAGGAAATGGAAATGGAAATGGAGACCTCAGAATTACACACTCGATGCATGAGTTTTTAGCAGCACTAGGATAGCAATTCCCAGGTTTTCGAGATTGCTTCCCTGGTCGCAATGACAATTGTTTAAGATTTCTTATGTGATCTATTATTTAAGTTGTTTGAGAATAAATACTTAGCTAAAAATAAAGAAAAATATAAGGAATTCGCAGATCTGAGTCTATTCAATAGATTAATCAAGTAGAGAATTATTTTTCTGATTTGATATTACTCTTCTCAACCTTAAAATAGTCTTTTAAATCAAGGTTTTCTAGATTAATAGTAATTTTTTCTAATAAGCAAAATATTAATAACTGTAACAAGGGTTGCTTTTTTTGGATGAATAGTATTAATATATAAATAGATTCAAAGATTCAAAAACATTTAACCTGGTTTCAACATGGAATTTGCAACTATAAATTAGTACTTATAAATCCAGATTAAATTAGCTCTTTAGACATCAGGGAGGTGGGCAATGGCCAACGTAACTACAGAACAAACAAATATAGCGATGCAAGTAGTACATAACACTCCTGGGCGTATCCGTTTAAAGGCTTGTAGTAAAAATATTGATATTCCTACCCTCAAAGCAATAGCTCAACAACTACAGCAGCATGAAGGTATCTACGAGGTGAAACTAAATAATAGCACGGGTAGCTTAGTTGTGAGTTTCGATTTCAGCACTATGTCTTTGTCTCGGTTGTGGGAAATATTGAAGGATTTAAACATTGATGAACGCAACCCCGCATTAATATCGCCGACGACAGAAGCAGTAGAAAATAAATTATCACAACCTGTAAATCCTACGATGACATTTACAGCAGATTTAATAAATTCTCTAATTCCTATGACTGCCTGTATGTTGGTTAACCAAAAGTTGGGGATTTCCGGTTGGCGAAGTTTACCAGTTTCCCTAATAACATCGAAGTTGACTAGAGGGGTAATCGAACAGCTAAAACCAGAGTCGGGCGAGTTAACAACAGAGAAAAATTTAACTCCCACTGTTGCACCGTCATTTCAAGTGCTTCATTCTACCCCAGGACGAGTAAGGTTGCGAGTACCGCAGGTTAGTAATGATGTAGACTATGGCCAGAGACTAGAAAAATTAATCTTAAGCACTGATGGAGTGACAAATGTCCGCATTAACAGTTCCGCAGCTTCAGTGGCGATCGCCTATGAATCTCATCTAGATATGCTTCCTCACCTGGCTAAGTTAGTGGAAGAAGCTAATTTAACTACTTCAGTATCTTCACAATAAACTCAAGTAGCATAACTTAAAGAAGCATTACTGGAAATACTCATCACTTAATGTAGGTAAAAGGAGATTTATCATGTCAAGCATACTAAAAACAGTCAAACACACAAATCTATCTACAGTAGTGTTTAGTTTGGGCGCTGTAGTAATAGCACCTATATTAGTTCCTGTAGTTAAACCAGTTGCTAAGGCAACTCTTAAAGGTGGGATAAGACTTTATGAAAAAAGCAAAGCTGCTTTAACTGAAACTGGAGAAATGCTAGAAGACTTGGTAGCTGAAGTCAAAGCCGAAAAAATGACACCCGCACAATCTGTAAAAGTTAATGTAAAGACTACTGAAGAATAACAAGCATATTGTTGGTAAATCTGTTGGCTACAGGGGATTGGCATCCCCTGTTTTTTTTTTGTGTTATTACTGTTTGACATCCTCCCGACGTTACGCTTATGCGACAACGCGGGATTCCCAAACCTCATGTTAGCGTTAGCGTTAGCGACATGAAAAGCGTTAGCGTTAGCGAGAGCTACCGTAGCAAGAGGCAGCTCCTCCGTAGGAGGCTTTGGGTTTCTGCTTAAGACCGCACCTGCCTCCAAGGCCGAACCCTCACGGGGTGACAAGCAGCTCGAAACCATTGTTAGATAAGGGTTTCTTGGATTAAAACTCTGTGGAAAATATGGATTTTTATGTCAATCTTTGATAGTAGCCATCAGTCACATTTTATGGTAGAAAAAGTCGGTCCACTTATATCAATAGACCGACAAAAATGGATTTTTTTTCATTGTATGAGTCAGATTTTAAACAATCTTTGACCAATACTCAAGTCCAAATTTTAAAGATTTTAGTTTGGTTGTTAACTGTTCACAAAACTGTTAAAATAGAAAAACTAGCTGCCTGTTTTCCTTTACCTATTAAATATGAAAGCCGTCGCCGTCACATTCAAAGATTTTTATCATTATTTTCTTTAAGTTTGCCATTGTTTTGGTTTCCTATTATCAAAAAAATTATCAATCAAGAATTTTCTGATGGTAGTCAATTAATTCTAACGATAGATAGAACACAATGGAAAAATAATAATATTTTCGTTATTGCTGTCATATACAAGAAACGAGCATTACCTATTTATTGGCAAGTTTTGAAGAAAAAAGGCTCTACTAATTTAGCCGAGCAAAAGGCGCTTATTAAACCAGTTTTACGGTTATTAAAAAAATATAAATTGGTAGTTATTGGAGACCGGGAATTTCATGGTGTAGAGTTATCTCACTGGCTAAAAGTTAGACCGAGAACTCAAAAAATAAATTTCATATTCTGACAAAAACAAGATACTAACTATAGAAAACCGCATCAAACATATGGACCATTTAAAAATTTACCTGTATCTCCGGGAACAAAAATATTTCTGAGTAACATCAATATTACTCAAAATTAAGGATTTTGACATTTTAATTTAGTTGCTTATTGGAAACGAAAATATAAAAATAAAGTAGAAAAAGAGCCTTGGTACTTGTTGACAAACATTGAAAGCTTAGATGAAGTTATCAAAATTTATCGCTCTCGAATGGGTATTGAAGCTATGTTTAAAGATTGTAAAACTGGTGGATATAATTTGGAGGCAAGTCAAGCGAATACCCAAAGTATAACTAATTTAATCCTACTAATTGCTATTGCTTATACTGCTTCATGTTACCATGGTAAATTAATCAAAAAGTCTGGGTATCGCGCACTACATTTGTAGATTAACAGAGCCTAAACGAAAATATAAAAGACATAGCAATTTTTTGGTAGGAATGCAATTGTAAATTGTGGGTCATGGCTTGGGAATATTTAGTTGAAATTGTTGACATAATGATGAATTTTAATCGGATGAAAAAGTTGAATTATCAAAGGGGATTAAAAGCACTGTCAATGTTAAATAATATTTAATTATTTATACTCAAACTCTTACCATTAATCTAATTATTAAATGGGCATTTAATTGAACAATAGTTCAATATAGGTTAGTGGTGTGGGTGAGCAAAGCTCACCCACACCACCACTAATAATGATTATCATTATCACAAAATCAGTCAATTTTTTACCCTTGTTTATATGCTTTAAAGCCTTATCCCACAATAGCTTTGAGCTGCTTGTCACCCTGTGAGATACATCCCTATTATTCCTCTATCTTCCCATCTGGTCAACCAATTATATATGTTTTTTCTACTGACTTCAAATATTAACTCTAATTCCTTCAAACGAAAATCTCTGATAACTCAAAATTATACATAGAGCTGCTATCTCTAACTTGAGGGGATTTACTTTGTCGAATCATTCTTTCCAATAATTTTCTATTTTCGTTGTTTAATTCCCTGATCAACCTCATAAAAATTTACCATTTTTGTTGTTTTGATACCAGAGTATACCATTATGTTAGATATGTGTAATTAATTTTGTGTACCTGCTTATAAGTTTTTAATAATTTTTGTTATTTTGATGGTTATTTTTGCCATTTTCCCAGAGTAGCATTAATTTGGGGATATGCTATAAGCTAGAGTATCTATGGTCTATGAAACATTCTCAAAATGGGCAATTTATAATTATATTTGTATTTTTTCTTTATCCTGGTATTATGTTTTGGTAATTCGGTAATAGAAGAATTGAATCTTAAGCTTTTTGCATCTACAGAGACATTGCATATAACTCCTTTGAATATAATATTAATTCTGACTAAGGTGACACATTGAGTAAATCACGATAAACTATAAAAGATTAAATTGCCAAAATAATAGTCAAGACATTTATTATGCCAAGAAAAACTCAAAAAACACCTACCTATAATCTTCTATCAGAAGAAAATGCTCTATCATTTTCTTCTGTTCATGCTAGAGTTAATTTTCTCAATGAAAAGCACAAAAAACTTCTGACTCAAATCAAACGTAAAAAAACTGAATTATCTAACCTGACTCAACAGATACAAACCTTGAGTCAAGAAATGTTTAATAAAAGTAGACCGTTTGATGAAAAAATTAATAGCTTGGATCGAGAAGTTCATGCTCTGTTTGAGAAAATTATAAGTAAGAAACGTTTAGGAAAACGTCAAAAGCAAGAAGTTATAGATATTTATCGAACTCTACAATTAACAGGGAGAATTTCTCTAAGACCAGACTTTTTTTCTCAATCATCATCAGCAAATTTTCAAGATAATGTTAGAGATAATTCGGAAGATTCAACGGAGAAATACTTTTTTGAAGAGGAA